>NBLX01000094.1 GCA_002084705.1 Desulfobacteraceae bacterium 4572_35.1 | reverse complement strand
CAATCTTTAGCTAACACTGACCTGATCCGTTTTATACAATTTTGTTCAATTGTTTTGTATTGGGGAAGTTTTCCTTCACATAAAACGTAAGGATAACTTTAGTGGTGTGTCAACGGTTTTGTGAGCACCAAGTTACGCAGATTTGTGGGACAATTGATACTTAACGGGAAACAAAGTGTCATTTACGTTGTTCTATCCTGTCGTTTTACCGTAGTTTAGTTCTAGCGACCACCACCTAACGGATCTTTACTGAATGTAAATTTGACATCTCTTTAACACTTTCATCATAATGGTAAAACATTTTGTGTTTATCCTCCCGTGTATAAATCATTCAACAACGGAGGAAACAACATGAGAAATTTACTACTTGCCCTGTCGGTACTCTTGTTACTGGCAAACTCATCTCTGGCCGCATCAACAGTGAACGGTGCAGGGGCATCTTTTCCCTACCCGGTTTATTCAGCTTGGGCATTTCAATACCAAAAAGATACGGGGACAAAAATTAACTACCAGTCCATTGGTTCTGGCGGTGGAGTTCGACAGATTAGCAACCGAACAGTTGATTTCGGTGCTTCGGACGCACCGGTTAAGCCTGCAGATCTTAAAGTAAAGGGCCTGTTGCAATTTCCGGCGATCATCGGTGGAGTGGTGCCGATCATCAATGTCAAAGGAGTTGATGGTGGCCAGTTGAAATTAACGGGCGAGTTACTATCACGTATTTTCCTTGGTAAAATCAATAAATGGAATGATCCTGAAATCACAGAACTGAATCCCGGCCAAAAACTTCCTGACGCTGACATCACGGTTATCCACAGATCAGATGGGTCGGGAACAACGGCGATTTTTACCAGTTATCTCTCTGAAGTCAGTAAGAAGTGGAAGGAAATTGTCGGGGCTGGCAAGTTAGTGAACTGGCCGGTCGGCATCGGTGGTAAAGGCAATGAGGGAGTAACCAACTATGTGAAGCGGGTGAAGAATTCAATCGGCTATGTCGAGTTTGCCTATGCCAAGCGGAATAAACTTACCGATATCAGCTTGCAGAACCGTGCAGGCCGCTATGTAGATGCTTCTTTTGACAGCTTCAAGGCAGCCGCTGCTGGTGCCAAGTGGGAGCAAGACAAGGGGTACTATTTGTGGTTAGTTAATGCGCCCGGAAACGAATCTTGGCCAATTGCCGGAGCCTCTTTTATTCTCCTTGCCACAGATAAAGCTGCTTCAAATCAGCAGGCGATAAAATTTTACGATTGGGCTTTTAACAATGGTGACGAAATGGCGGTCAAGCTGGTTTATGTGCCGTTGCCACAAAATCTGAAAGAGGATATTCGCAGTTACTGGAAAGCCAGCGGTTTGTAGCGATATGGAGCTATAATCTTATCGGGCAGAGGTGATTGTTTGCCTCTGCCATGTTATTGCTAAGTAGATTTGACAACTCTTTAACATTTTATTGACAGCTCTTCGACAACCACTTGCTAACTTTAGCTAAAACATTCATATGGACAAGGGATGGCAACGACAATCAAACGTGAATATACCTTCGACAAATTCTTTTCCGGAATAACTTTTGCGGCAGCATTTTTGGTTCTGGCTATTATTGTTAGCATCTTTATTTCGTTGTTTCGTGAATCGCTGACAGCGATAGATGCCTTCGGCTTTTTTGGTTTTATCAGTAGTACCGCTTGGGATCCGGTGCGAGAACAGTTTGGCGCGGCAACCACGCTGTATGGCACCCTGATCACAACGCTGTTGGCTCTGATTATGGCAGTTCCCGTCTCGTTGGGGATAGCGATCTTTATCACCGAGCTTTGTCCGAAAGTTCTCAAACCAATCTTTAGCACCGCCATTGAATTGCTGGCCGCTATCCCCAGTATTATTTACGGTATGTGGGGATTGTTTACCTTTGCCCCGTTGATGGGGGAATATATTGAGCCGATTTTGCAGAAGAGTTTCAAACCAATCCCACTGTTGGGTCAACTATTTACGGGAGTTCCCCTTGGGATTGACATCCTCACTACCGGTATCATTCTCAGTATTATGATTACCCCCTTTATCGCCAGTATCGTTCGTGACACTTTCGCCCTGACCCCGATTCAGCTCAAGGAGTCGGCCTACGGCATCGGTGCAACCCGCTGGGAAGTGATCAAAGATGTGATTATCCCCTATTCAAAAACTGGAATTTTCGGCAGCGTCATCATCGCTATGGGGCGAGCGCTCGGGGAGACGATGGCGGTCGCTTTTGTCCTTGGAAACAAACACGCCATTGCCACCTCGCTGTTTGATGCATCGGCGACCATTACTGTGACCTTGGCCAACGAGTTCACTGAGGCCGATGGTGATCTCTACCTGTCGTCACTCTTCTACCTGGCTCTAATTCTACTGGGGATGAATTTCCTGCTGTTGGCAATTGCTAAAACTTTTCTGGCGCGCAGGGGCAGGTAATGAACCATATAAATGAAATCAGCAAGCGCAAAGCGATAAACTTTTTTGCCCTAAGTCTTGCGGGTGCAGCGGCTGGGTTGGGACTTTTTTGGTTAATCTTTATTTTGGCTGATGTCTTGCGTCACGGTGTTGCCTACATCACTCCGGCTCTGTTCCTGAATGAAGCTGCCCCTCCTGGGCTGGATGGCGGCGGTTTGAAACATGCTTTTATCGGTCAACTGTTAATCACTTTGTTTGCTGTGCTGATCGGAATCCCGCTGGGAATCCTCGGTGGCACCTGGCTGGCGGAATATGGTCGGCATCACAGCATTGGTCGTTTAATCAGTACCCTGTCTGATATTATGATCAGCGTACCGTCGATTGTTATTGGCACCTTTGTCTACGCCATTTTCGTTAAACCGATTGGTCATTTTAGTGGTTTTGCTGGAGCTTTGGCGCTGGCTATTATTATGATCCCAGTAGTGTTACGCACTACCGAGGATATGATGGGGCTGGTTCCTTGGGAGATACGCGAGGCAGCCTTTGCCTTGGGGGCCCCATATTACAAGGTGATCCTGCAGGTAGTTTATCGCGGCGCAGCGACCGGTATATTTACCGGTATCCTGCTGGCAATTGCTCGCATTGCCGGAGAGACAGGTCCATTGCTGTTTACTTCGTTTAACAATATGTTTCTAACCACAAATATGAATGAGCCAATGCCGTCACTGACCGTGACCATATATCAGTATGCCATGGGCCCGTATGACGACTGGCATGAAATGGCTTGGGCTGCCTCTTTTGTCATCACCCTGTTTATTTTATCTCTGACAATTTTGGGTCGATTGATTATCCGCTGGAAGTATAAGAATTGAAGTTACCAAGAATTGAGGTTATCAATGTCAGATTCGATTATGAATGTGAACAATTTGAATTTTTACTATCAAGGCGGCGTGCACGCGGTGAAAAATATGTCGTTGCCGATAGAGCGCAATCAGGTCACGGCCTTGATCGGCCCGTCTGGCTGTGGGAAAACGACTTTTTTACGCTGTTTTAACCGGATGCACGATCTTTATCCCGGCCATTGCTACGAGGGGGAGATACTCTTTGAGGGGAGCAATCTGCTGGGCAGAAAAGATATTACCGAGCTACGCAGTCGCATTGGGATGGTGTTTCAGAAACCAACTCCATTTCCAATGAGTATTTTTGATAACATTGCTTATGGGCTGCGACTCAAGGGAATCAAGAATCGCGCTGAACTGGCTGATCGGGTCGAACAGGCGCTCAAGCAAGCAGCAATATGGGAGGAAACCCATGATCGCTTGAAGCAGTCGGCCAATGGTCTGTCCGGGGGGCAGCAGCAACGTTTGGTAATTGCCCGAGCCTTGGCGGCAGAACCGGATGTGTTGTTATTTGATGAACCAACCAGTGCCCTCGATCCGATCTCTACCGGAAAAATTGAGGAACTAATGGTTGGTCTTAAGCAAAAGGTAACAATCATCATTGTTACGCATAATATGCAACAAGCAGCGCGTATTTCCGATCATACCGCATTTATGTATATGGGGGAATTAGTCGAATTTGACCAAACTGAAACCATTTTTACCAACCCCAGAGAAAAGCTGACCGAGGAATACGTAACTGGACGTTTTGGCTAAAAGTTTCCCGACAGGTTTGCAGATAAACAAGACAGGATGTAAGTAATGAAAAAAGTAGAGCAGGAATATATTCAATTAAAAACCGAGCTGGCCAGTATGTGTCAGGTTGCAACTTCCATGCTTCAGGATGTCACCACTGCGTTAGTAACACGTGACACCGCTTTGGCCGAAAATGTTATTCAGCGCGATGATGAAGTTGATGTTCTCGATACCCGTATCGATGAACATTGCTTAAAGATGTTGGCATTGTATGAGCCGAAGGCAATCGATCTGCGTTTTGTCGTTACCGCGCTGCGAATCATTGTTGATCTGGAGCGGGTAGGTGATCATTGTACTAACATTGCTGTGGAGGTGAAGCAGCTCAATCAGTCACCACCGATTAAGCCCTATATCGACCTGCCAAAAATGGCGGAGGCGACTATCGGCATGATTCAGGATGCCATCACCGCCTATTTCAATAAAGATGTGGATGCAGCGCTAGAAATTATCCAACGCGACGATATCATCGATCAATTTGATGACAAAATTACCGAGGAATTGTTAAGCTACATGGGCTCTGATTTGACCAATACCCGCAATGTGATTTCGCTACTGTTCATTGTTCGTAGCATTGAGCGAATTGCGGATTATGCAACAAATATTGCCGAAATGATCTATTTCATGGCAACCGGGGAAATCATAAAACACCGAACACCAGACAAGGGAACCGATGGCTAAGATATTGCTGGTCGAAGATGAAGATGCATTGCGGGAGATTGTCACCTTCAATATGCAAAACGCCGGACACGCCATTGTTGGTACCGATAATGCCAACGATGCACTGATGATTCTGGAAGATTTTCTGCCCGATTTAATCTTGCTCGATATCATGCTGCCGGGATTAAAAGGGGATCAGTTCCTGACGCTTATCCGTGCCAATGCCAAATTTGCTGAAATTGCAGTGATAGTTATTTCGGCCAAAAGCAGCGAAAAAGATATTGTCCGTGTCCTTGAAGCTGGGGCGGATGATTACCTGACCAAGCCGTTCAGTATGAAAGTTTTGCTGACCAAAATAATGGTGATTTTGAAGCGTTCAAGGGTTGAAAAGGTTGATTCCTTCATTAACTATGAGCAGATTGCCATCGATGAGAACAATCACAAAGTATATGCCGCTGGACAAGAGATCACTTTGACCAATAAGGAATTTGCTCTGCTACTGCTATTTGTTAAATATCCTCGGCGGGTGTTTACCCGTAACCAGCTACTTACAACGATATGGGGCTACGATGCCGAAGTGTTTAGCCGTACCGTCGATTCCCATATCTCCACCTTGCGGAAAAAATTGGGAGAGTCGGGTCAAGCAATTAAGTCAATCCCCAAAATTGGCTACAAGGTGGAATAGATGCGCTCTTTTGCAAAAGTATTTCTGGTTTTGTTTATACCGATCTTTATCGCCTTGTTGTTGACCTTATATCTCAGCCACAACATGATGATTAGCAATGCTCGTAACGAGTTGCTGCAGGAGATGAGAAACAAGTGGATCATTCTGGCACAGCAAAGTTGTGATCTTAAATTCGCCACCAGTCAGAGCCATGAACGCTTGGCGGAGATGTCCCGGCAGACATCGCTGCGGGTCACGTTAATTAATCGTTCTGGAAAAGTGCTGCTCGACTCGCTGGTTCCCTTTGAACAAATTTCCAACATGGAAAACCATAAAGGTCGTCAGGAGGTCAAGGATGCCATCTATTCCGGAGATGGATTTTCCAGCCGTTTCAGTAGTACCACTGGCATGCAGATGTTCTATTTTGCCAGAATGCTCTCTAACGACCAGATCCTGCGGCTTGCTTATCCGGCTACCTATGTCGAATCGCTCCAGCAAAAATTTACTGAGCAAGCGGTCTGGTTGTTTTTTTGCCTAAGTCTAGTGATTCTGCTGTTGGCTCTTTACTTTGCCCGCAAGGTGTCGCTGCCGGTGCAGAAATTGAATTACATCGCTGATAATATCGAAGCGGGTAAAGCCCATGTCCATTTCCCCAGCTTTAAAGATCCGTCGATGGCTAAAATTGCTGGACTTATCTACCGAATCTATTCAGGGATGCAGAAGAAAAACCAGGAACTGACTCGTGATCAGCAAAAGCTCAGTCATATTTTCGCCAATATGGATCAAGGAGTGTTGCTGCTCGACAAAGAAGACACCATCTTGCACGCCAATTCCTGGCTGGAAAAAGAATTTGGTATTAAATTTACCTCTGGCAGTAGCCTTTTTTATGCCATCAACGACATCCATCTGATCAGTTTTTTTAGCGACATTCTGAAGCAAAATCGTGAGTTGGTTCGGGTTTTTCTTCATCAAAATGTTTTTGATGTCAGTATCAAGCAGGTTGCCGAACAGAGACTTTTATTGCTGCGCAACGTGACTAAGCAGGTCGAATACGAAACTTTCAAGGCTGAACTGACAGGGAATATTTCGCACGAATTGAAAACTCCCTTGGCAATGATTATGGGCTACGCTGAAACCCTGCGTGATACCCCAGATATTGATGAAACGATTAGGCACCGATTTCTAGACAATATCTATGGATCATCGGTGCGCTTAAATAATTTGATTAACGATATTATTGAACTGCACAGGTTGGAATCGATCGGAAACGGGTTTGCCATTGATAAAGCGATTTCACTCGTCGATGTAGCCAACGATATCAGCGATTTTTATACCGACACGGGCAACAAAACCCTTACCCTTGAGGC
>NBLX01000093.1 GCA_002084705.1 Desulfobacteraceae bacterium 4572_35.1 | reverse complement strand
TAATTTAGTTAATGCTTTCATGATATCCTCCTGCGTATGTGATTAATTATTTAATTTGTTCGTTGTTCTTGCCCTACTGATACTGCTCATTCTGTGCCAAAAACAGGAAAAAAGTAAATAAAACCTGTAACTATTCAAGATCACGTACAATATCATATTACGTACAATATCATATTACCAAGCTATGAAACACCTTAACGCAAGACATGACAAGTGAATAAAATAAATATGCGTTATGTGGGTTGTCGACAACGATAATAACGCATATATTGGGAGTATTGATCAATAAATACGATAAGTTGCGCAAAATATATTTTAAATATGCGGCTTGGGATGTTTTGTATATTTTTTTTTAGCAGAAAGTTTTGTTCCTGATAGAATGTATACCTAAGACGCTGTCTATGACAGTTACCGATATAGTTAAGCAAAGCTTATAAGCCATGTAGTTTAGAATGGGGCGAGGGATGTTAAATCTTGTATTAATCAATAAAATCTGGATAAAGCAAAGTGTCTATTGGTTTATTTTTTGTCTGTTTTTTGGGTCTTGTTTTTGTATAACATCAGTATGTGCTGAAAGTGCCCAGAGTGAGAAAGCTGTTCTGTTGTTACACTCGTACCATCCCGGACTCAGTTGGACTGACGAGATCACCTCCGCAATCACCCGGACCTTCCAAAATTCTGGTCAACCAATTCAGCTCCATGTTGAATATCTTGATACCAAACGCTTTCCGAACCAAACCCAATATCTGGAAGACTACTTCACCTACAAGTTTGCACAGATAGAATTCGATTTGGTGATCCTTGCTGATAATAATGCTTATGATTTTGTGCTCAAGCACCGCAACGACATTTTTTTTGGGAAGCCGATTGTTTTCTGCGGCGTCAATGGTTTTTCCCCGTCCCAGATAGAGCCATTTGACGATATTACCGGAGTCGCTGAAACACCCGCTCTGGTTGACACTCTGAACCTTATTCAGCAGCTACATCCGCAAGTTAAGGAAATCGTTATTGCCGGGACAACGAAAGGTCCGACCGGAAAACTCAATTTTGATCAGTTTGTCAGCACCGAGCCGTTATTTCCTCAGCTTAAATTCACCTATTTAAACAACATGTTCATGGAAGATCTTTTGAAGCAGGTCTCCGGCCTCAAACAGAATCAGGTGCTGCTTGTTCATGCAGCGTTTAAAGATCGAAAGGGCCATTTATTGGATTTTACTGACTGCGCTCAACTGTTGCGTAAGGCCTCTCCGGTTCACTTTGACCCATATGAAAATTTCTGATATCAACACGGGTACTGAACAGCAGATATTTGCAGAAATGGAGAGCACCAAAAAAGAACCACGGAAGATCTTCAACTACCAGCACCGGCTGGCCAACGGAGATATTCGTGATGTCGAAATCTACAGTGGGCCGATTCAGCTGCAGGGAAAACAACTTTTATATTCGACAATCTATGATATCAGCGAGCGCAAAAAAATGGAGAAGCAGCATCTGGAACTAGAAGAGCAGCTCCGCCAGAAATACAAAATGGAAGCTGTCGGGGTGATGGCCGGAGGGATGGCGCATAACTTCAACAACAACCTTTCTATCATTCTAGGTAACGTTGAACTGTTACAAATGAAGATGCTACCCAACCCAGAAATTGACGAATATCTCAGCAACGCCAAAACGGCAATCCTGCGTTCTCGTGATCTGATTCAGCAGATACTTACCTACAGCCACCAGGGGAGTAAAAAGAAAACCTCAATACAACTTGTCCGCGTTATTGAAGAGACCATGCAACTGCTTCGCTCCACTTTTCCCACAACAATTAACTTGCAATTGCACATTAACAGCGACAGTCACGACATTACTATCAATGCTGATTCCTCTCAGATTCAGGAGTGTCTGATCAACCTGTGTAACAATGCCATGTATGCCATGAAGGAGGAAGGTGAACTCACCATCACTCTCGACAGGGTCGAACTACAGAAAGATGACATCCCTGCTCAATATGAGAGTCACCCCGGATACTACGCCAAGCTCAGTGTGCAGGACAACGGCAGTGGGATGTCAGCCGAAACCATTGAGAAAATCTTTGATCTCTTTTTTACCACTAAGCCGGTTGATGAAGGAACCGGTGTGGGACTCTCAACTGTACATGGTATAGTCACGCAGCATGGTGGATTGATCAAGGTCAATAGCAGCATAGGGGAGGGGACTACTTTTGAACTTTACTTCCCAGAGCAAGGGCAGGTTCAAGCCGCGGAGACAGCCAGTGTCAATAAAGATCTGCCCGGGGGAACAGAACATATCCTTTTTGTTGACGATGATGAAATGCTCGCCAAACTAGGGGAGATGCTGCTATCAGAGATGGATTATCAGGTCACTATGATGACCAGCAGCACAGAAGCGCTGAAGCTGTTCACTGCCAATGCAAAATGGTTTGACCTGGTTATCACCGATCAGACTATGCCAGAGCTCACAGGAGAACAGCTAGTTCAGGAGATTAAAAAGATCAGACCAGAGATGCCCACCATCATCTGTACTGGCTATAGCCGCAAAGTTGATGAAAAGAAAGCAGCAGAACTGGGTATAAGTGCCTTTTTGATGAAGCCCTTAGATTTGCCGACACTGCTACAGACGGTGAGGAAGGTGTTAGATAAGGGGCAGACAGGATAACCTGAAGTGCATACCTGTTTTTTGTAGAACCGACAGCCTTCTTAAGGTTAGATTATTACACGTTCTTGGCGCTATCAAACCACTTGGTTTTGTGGAGTATTTTTTTGAAAAGCGACAATATTAGCGATAACAATATCGAGCAAGCGCTGGCGGGCTTCAGCTGTCGCCCAGGCAATATGGGGGGTGATAAAGCAATTGGGCGCTGAAATAAGCTGGTTGTCCTCTGGTGGCGGCTCTTGAGATAGGACGTCTGCGGCATAGCCGCCTAAATAACCTGTTTGCAGTGCTTCGGCTACGGCTGTTTCGTCGATCAACGGACCGCGTCCGGTATTGATCAGCATGGCACCTTGTTTTACCAGTGCCAGCCGGGCAGTATTGACCATATGATGTGTTGTTTCGGTCAGAGGGCAGTTGAGGCTAATGATATCCGCTGTAGAAAACAGTGTGTTTATATCGACGAATTTCAGATTTTTCTTCTGCCGATATTTTTCAGGGTGAGCGGTATGCACCAGAACTCTCAGACCGAAGGCGCTGGCGATAGTCGCGACTTTTTGACCTATTTGCCCATAGCCGATGATCCCTATGGTTTTGCCGGCCAGTTCCATTAAAGGTCGCTCGCGAAAACTGAAATCGGGACAATGGCTCCAAGCTCCTGCCTTTACCCTGGTGGAGTGATGACCAACCTGCTGGGTCATTTCTAGCAGCAGGGAAAAAACCATCTGACCGACAGAATCGGTGCTGTAGCCGGGCACGTTGGTCACGACAATATTGTGCTGTTTCGCCGCGTCAAGATCGATAACATTTACACCGGTTGCGAGCACCCCTATATATTGAAGGTGCGGCAGGGAAGCGATTGTTTCATCTGTAAGCACCACTTTATTAGTCAGAACGATTTCAGCATTTTTAGCTCGTTTAAGAACCTGACCCGGTAGTGTGCGGGGGTAGATGCAGCAAGTGCCCAGTTTTTGCAGCGGAGCCCAGTTGAGGTCTCCGTCGTTTAGGGTATGACCATCAAGAAGAACGATTTTCATGATTACTCCTTTTGATTTGTGTTTGTCTTGGATAGCGAAGATATAAGCTGTTTCACACTGTAGGCAGACAGTTCCAGTTGGTGGTATAGGCGGGTGATACCATGTCTCGCTGCATAAACCAATCGGTACGGGCGCGTTGACCACCGAACCATATATTGCCGCTGTTGGTGGCGTTGATGGTGTCGACGGCGTGCATCAAGCTGTCATGCTTTGCCGTAGCGCTGGAAGGGTGGAACATCTCCAATTGGGCAACATCTTGAGAATGTAGATCTGTCAACATCACTCCAGCCTTGGCATATGGATAGCCGTCTTTGTAGATGGTGTCAAACAAGCGGGTAGCCAGAGCTATAAGTTCGAAGGTGTCGGCGGTTGGATAAGCCAACCTGCCCCAGGCTGAGTTGCTATAATATTGGCCCATGTGTGGGGCGGTGTGGGGACTGGTGCGAATAAAAACGTTTATTCTGCGTGCGTGTTGCCTATCACTGCGCAGCTTACGTGCAGCGCTGGCTGTGAATTCACAGATTGTTTCACGCAGGCTGGCATGGTCGCTGATTCTTGTGGCAAAAGAGCGCGAGCAGACAATTTGCTGCCGAGCTGCAGGAACATGTTCCATCTCAATGCATGCTTCTCCGTTCAATTCCCGCACTGTGCGTTCAAGGTTTACTGGATAATGGCATCTGAGGCGATGACGGTCCAATTGTGACAGTTCCAGCGCGGTGGTGACCCCAGCGGTGTGCAGTTTTTCATTGAGTTTGTGCCCTACCCCCCAAACTTCAGCAACTGGCGTGATAGCGAGTAATTTTTGTTGTCGTTTTGTTGCTGACAGATCAACAACGCCGTTGGCTGCCGGGTATTTTTTAGCGGCGTAGTTGGCAAGTTTGGCTAATGTTTTGCTCGGGGCAATGCCAACACTGACTGGAATTCCCACATGGCGGTAAACTGTCGTGCGAATTTCTGCTGCGTATCCGGGTAGGTCGCCAATGCCGTTGAGGTCGAGAAAGGCTTCATCGATAGAGTAAATTTCCAGATTTGGCGCAAATGTCTCTAGGGTTTGCATCACCCTCGCCGAGATGTCGCCGTATAGGGTGTAGTTTGAAGAGAACAACTGAACGTGGTTTTTTTCTAATAACTGCCGTACCTGGAACAGTGGCACCCCAGTTTTTATGCCTAAATCCTTTACCTCTTGGGAGCGAGCGACGATACAGCCGTCGTTATTAGATAAAACAGCTACCGCTTTATCTTTGAGGTCTGGACGAAACAGCCTTTCGCAGCTTACATAGAAGTTGTTACAATCTACCAGGGCAAAAGTTGTCATACTTTATAGAGAGAGTGGATGGTGGTGGTGACAACGCCGAAAATTTCTAGGTCGCTGCTTTCCGGTACCGTTATAGGTGGATATTTTCTATTCATGGGCAGTAAGAGTAATGTTGGCTGTGTAGCTAATTTTTTAACGGTTAATTCACCGTTAAAGGCTGCAATTACAATATCTCCATGTTTGGCCTCAATTGAGCGGTCAACCACGAGTACATCATTTGGGAATATGCCGGCGTCGAGC
Organism: Desulfobacteraceae bacterium 4572_35.1; assembly: GCA_002084705.1. Taxonomy (GTDB): domain Bacteria; phylum Desulfobacterota; class Desulfuromonadia; order Desulfuromonadales; family Desulfuromonadaceae; genus Desulfuromonas. The sequence continues at coordinate 9,949 of NBLX01000093.1, read as the reverse complement.
ATGGAATCACCCTGAGCACGGACAAAATAGGTTGCTGCCGGTCGCTTGATACATAGTTGATTGAGGTCGAGTGTCTCTTCGCAATAATCCGTTGCTGGGCTGGGAAAGCCCGCTGGCACCGAGTCGAGAAACATGGGAATATCTAACTTGGTGAAGTCGGCGCTAGCGCCAAGGGGAGTTATTGTCATGGTTACTACCTAACCGTTTTATGTTGGGGTTGATTGGTGCAAGTTATTTTGCAGTTAATTGTGACATAAATCAAGTTATGTGTGGTGGCTAAATTAATTATGAACTTTTTGGATGTTGCTTTAAGATGATATGGCACGAAAATTGTTAGTATTTTGTTGATAACGGGTTCTATGGTCAAATAGCCATTAGTTTCTTTTATTAGTTACGCTAGACAATTGCGGCAATGGTGGTGGGAGTGATAGCTAAACCTGTGGGTAAAAAAAGTATCGTATCACGAAAAAAAGTTGCGAACAATTACCGCCTGGTCGTGGTTGGCTCCTCGACGGGGGGACCGGTCGCTCTGCAACAGATGCTGGAGCAGCTTCCATCAACCTTCCCTCTCCCTATTGTGGTGGTGCAGCACATCTCGCCAGGGTTTATCAACGGGATGGTGGAGTGGCTGGCAAAGAGCTGTGCCCTGCCGATATCTGTAGCTGTCACTGGAGAAAAGGTAGAGGGCGGGCATGTCTACTTTGCTCCAGATGGCGTACATATGGGTGTTGATGCCAATGGAGTTATTGTCTGCAATGACAATCCACCTGTACATAGTGTTTGCCCTGCCGTATCCTATCTGTTTAACAGCTCTGGAGTGTACTCTGGTAAGGGGGTTATTGCCGTATTGCTTACCGGTATGGGGCGTGATGGTGCTCAAGAAATTTTTGATTTACAACAGCGCGGAGCAGTTACTTTGTTGCAGGATCGGGACAGTTGCGTGGTTTATGGTATGCCCGGGGAAGCGGCAAGATTGGGTGCCGGTGTTTACAATTTGCCGCCGGAAGAAATTGGTCGGCAGTTAATTGCTTTGGTGAAAACCGTGGTATAGAATTTTTCTTGGTGGCAAAAACGGCAACTAAGCCTGCCGCTAATGCGACAGGCTTGGTGATGCTAGTTGAGTTTTCCCAGGATCTCTTCTAGAGGATTATCCTCGCATTTTTTTTCGGGAATAACCTCTTCAACACGGATGTCAAAAATAAGATCTTTGCCCGCTAAGGGGTGGTTGCCATCCAGCGTAACCTCGGTGTCGTTTTGGTCAACAACCATTACGTAAAATAATGAGCCATCATCGTTAGTTATTTCAATTTGACCGCCGACAACAAATTCAACATCTGAGGGTAATTCTGTGCGTTTTATGGTTTCAATAAGTTCTGGTTTTGATTCTCCATAACCCTTCTCTGGTGAAATTGTTACAGTCTTTTTCTCACCTGGAACCATGCCAGTTACCGCTTCGTCGAATCCGGCAACAACCTCTTTTTTCCCTAGCATAAATAATAAAGGTTTTTTTTCATCAGAAGTGTCAAAAACTGTACCATCTGCTAAACGACCAGTATAGTGAACTTTGACGGTATCTCCCTTTTTCGCAATAAACATAAAAATTCCTTTCGATAAATTTTTTTGAGTTTGAATCTAGTCAGTTTAATATGTGCTGAACTTTGTACTGAATTGAATTAGTATAAAGAGGGTAAAAGCACACATGGTATGGTATCTGTTCAACAGTTATATGAAACACAATTGGGAATACTACAAGATTGTAACAATTTTATCTACACACAACAGAGGTTATAATGGATCAACGGCAAATACGTCAATTAATTGAACAGCGAAGTAAAGCTCAGGTTTTTGTTAAATGGTATGCTAGTGCTGATGATGAGGGTCAAGTTGAACTGGTGGATTATTTTTTGCGTTCAGTTCTTGATACTGTCCAAGTGGTAAAGTTTGAATTGCTGGATCTTGAGCAACTGTGGCTGGAGTTGTTGCAAAAAAGTGAAGATCGTTTTGAAAGGGTTTGGCGACAAAAAGTTGAGGTGCTTGATTGGTATTTTATTGCAGCCAATGGCAGCGAGAAAGTGCGTTCCTGCTGTTTCAGACCTGAAGGGCTGTTGGCTATATATAATGAAGTTGTTGGTGCCTGATGATGTGACAAGGGGATGTTGCGCTTATGGATTACTGTCGTTTGTTGTCAGATAGATTCTGTTGCGCCCGGTTTCTTTTGCTGTATACATGGCTTTGTCGGCACACTTCAGCAGTTCGTCGATATTGGTGCCTTGCTCGGGAAAAAAGCATAAGCCGATGCTGGCAGCAATTGTGATCTCTTTATTGCCAATGGAGATTGGTTGGCAAATATTTGACAGCAGTTGCTGTGCCAATATTTTGGCATGGTTATGATCGGTAACGTGGTGAAAAATAGCTAAAAATTCATCGCCGCTCATCCGGGCTACAGTGTCCGATTCGCGTACACTTAGCGTGAGACGATGTGCTACAGTTTTCAGTATTTCGTCACCTGCCGCATGACCATATGTGTCGTTTATCTGTTTAAATTTATCTAGGTCTAGTAATGCGATTACTCCGCTGTTGTGGTTGCGTGTACTGTGCAAGATCGCCTGGTTAAGGCGATCTTTGAATAAGCTACGGTTGGGGAGACCGGTTAAACTGTCGTGATAGGCCATGTGTTCTATTTGACGCTGTTGTTTGATAATGTTGGTGATATTGTTAGCTACCCTTATTATTTTGGTCACTTTGCCAGTGTGATCAAGAATTGGGCTGGCGCTGATGGCACAAATAATTACCGTTTAAATCTTTACAGTGGGCAACAGAATGACAGTCTTTGCCGATAGCTTCTCTTAATTTAATATTGTGCATTTTGAGAAATGCGGGGTTGACCGCGACAATCCTAAATTCTTTTGGCTCTAGAACGCAGACGGCATCGCTGATATTGTTAAGAATGCTGGTAGTGAACTCGTTGCTGCGAAGAAGTTCTGTTTCACGTTTTTCTATCTCCTTAGACGCTTGCATAAAGCTTTCAATTAACTTGCTGAGCTTTTTGGGGCATGTGTCGTAATGTTTTAGGTTTGTTTTTTGTTCAGGGAAATGTTTAAGGGAGAGGGTCAAGAGTTTATCGAGTTTTGCGTTTATACGGCGGTGTAATATCAGCCAGGTGATTAGTACGATAAGGGTTATACTGGTAAATATTGCTGCCAGTATGATAAGGGTGTCTTCATCTATTTGGGTATATAGATCACAGGCCGGTATGCTAACTAACATGCTGCCAATAAAAAGAATGGGAATAATGATTTTAACGAGATGTTTCATGTGAGCCATTTTAGAGGATGAAATATTTAAGTATTTTAAAGTTGCAATTAACTACTATTTATTTGTTGATTGCAACCTTAAATTTGTCATTATAATTTTGGCTTGTCCTTCCAATTAAAAAGCAATAAGGGCGCATGCTTCGCCTTGTCCCACCTTGTTTTTTTCGATTATTCAATTACCCGTATTTGTTGCTGGTTGAACTCAACTACCTGACCGGCACGCACTTTGTAACGCTTGCGTGTTTCAGTTTCGCCGTTTACCAGAACTTTACCATCGGCAATTAACAGTTTGGCTATGCCGCCACTTGGGCATAGACCGGTATATTTTAGCAGGTTACATAATTCTATATACTGGTGCCCGTCTAAATTCGCAGAAAATCATTGGGATTATATTTGTTTCCTTGGGGGTCTTTCCAACGCTTGCGAAAGAAACGCACCACCTCTTTATTGTTGATTTGGCATAAAATGAAAACAATTTCGTTGTCTTCAGTTTCCCAAGTGATTTTTACATTATACTCAGTGCCAAGCCAATTAACGGTTTGGGTCATATTTTCACGGGTCATGATATTTTCCTTTTAGGGGCGATTGATGAGAATCAGACCGGCGGGAAGTGCTTCACCAAACTGAATTTCGCGATCATTATCGCTTAGGGGGATAAATTTTTCTACCTGGTGTATCTGTTCAATGTTTGTTTTTGCTCCACGCATTTTGTTGGCAATTTGCTGGCGACTGGCCGGATCAATATCTATATCACGCTGTTCGGTATAGCGGGCAGCTAGGGCAAACAGGTTGTTAAGCCCACGCCACTCGTCGCTGTTCCAGTCTTGTTGTTGTACCTTGTCAAACAAAGCTGTAACTTCACGCGGATGAACAATGGTGCTGGCATCGCCATATAGGGGGGCACGGCTCAGCAACCGTCCCAAGGCCCACATGTACGGAGTTTTGTGGTGGAGGCGTTTCTTAAGCAGCATGGAGGTGAATAGTTGGATGAGTTCCACTTTATCCCGCGGGTTAAGCCGTTCCAGAGCACCGGCCAGATATATTATTTCGATGACGGTAATATTGCCGGAGCGCAGAATCGGAATTATTTTGGCAAACAGTTGCTGTTGGCGTTCAGTGTTGAGCCCACCTGCTACTCGACGCCACAGCAAATACCAGTGGCTTTGAACCCGCTTTTCTTTTGGAAACGACATCCCCAAAGTGAATAAACGCCACAACTCTTCCATGCGTGAATCGTCTAATTGGACGCCATAACCGGGACGCAGGCTAAATCCGGCCAGATACAGCCATGCGGCCTCGTGTTCAATGGTGCGACTTTTGCGGGTCATGCCAGCGGCCAATTCTGGCCACATGGCTCGCAGCGTTAACGAATCCCAGTTATCGCGAGAGCCGAGCTGTTGCTCTATCTGTTTCAGTAGTTGCTTGGGTTTAACTTCTGCTTGTTGCGGATCTCTCTTTTTGGCAAAGACAGCGCGTAACAGCGGTGTAGCCTTGTTGCCGTCATTATTGTTTGTTGCCGTTTGTTGTTGGCTATGGGACTGCGGTTGTTGTTTATTGGCGCTGTTGTCGCTATCTTCCACCCCTTTACGCAGATTAAAATCGAGTCTCCAGTGTCCGTTGCCATCAATAGCTACACAGTAAAGTTGTAGTAGCCCCAATTCATTCAGACTTGCTTGCAAGGTTACCCTTAAACGATTATTGGCAACGCAGCGACCATTGTCTAGATGGACTGCTGTTTGCAGTGATGGTAACGGACGGAAATCGTTGCGGTTCCATGCAACAATATCTCCGGCTTTATCCTGCTTGCGCCGTAGGGCATAATAACATTGAAAACGTGCCGGCTGGTTGACTATGAGATCGAATTCACTGTTGTCTATGGCGATGGTGGTGCCCGCTTCCATCCCTTTGGGCAGGATGCACACCAGTGATTTTTCCCTCTTCTTCCTGCCGCTGGCAACTTCGAGATACAGCCCGTGGGCATAGCCGCCGGTGATCCTGTGTTGTGTGGTCTCGTGGTTGACGATCCAGCCATAACGGGCTGCCCCACGGGCTACAGCCATGGAGATCGCCTCATTGTGAAGCACAACAGGTTTATGCTGCTCCTGCCAGCTGCATAGCAGTTGATGGAGTCGTTCACGTAGTAACAAGGGAGTGACACTGCCACCATTGAACAGTACGGCATCAACCCGTTGACCATTGAGAAAAGCTGCCATGTGGCGTGAGATGCCTGAGTCGGCAGCATAGGGCAGGCCCCACTCTTTCAGCGCAGCACTGTGTTGTCCGGGGCGCTCATCACTGCTGCAGAGGGGAAAAAATCCTTCGAGAACACAGTGCTGTATCTCTTTGGCACTGATGGTTGTGGACAGGGTTGAAGCAAACATGCTGGCGCCGCTGCCTGCCAGAGTGATGGTAAACTCACTGTCGTCACTTACGCTGTTGCTGTCATTTTCGCCACCGAGTATCCGTTCTTTAAGATCACGCGCCTGAACCAGTAGTTGGTTGTGTTGGTGGCCACTGAGTTTCTTTTCCCCTGCGGTTAACTTGTGTTCCAGTATGTTTGATTTTATCAACACCGCTAGATTCAAGGAGGGTGTTCAACTCGCTTAGGTGCTGTTCTTTGCCAAGCCAGAAATAGAATGCTGCCTGTGGTTCTTCAATCAGGCGCAAATTGTTAGGGTATCCAGCTTGATTTGCCGCCTGTAAAGTTAGCTCTTGCGCAGCTTCGTCGAAAGATGCGGGAACCGTGATGATGATGTTCTGGTTGTTAAACTCGGCATCGGGGTGATCTGGCAACATACTGCGTTGCCAAATTTCTTTAAGCCAGCGCAGATAGAGGGAGCTGGCGGCTACTGGAGATAGCTTTTGTTCCCCTCCGATGTCGGTTGATTGCCACGGTAGGATCGCAGCGGTGCGATCAATGTTGTTGTGGCATAACCATGATTTAGCGCACAGGATTACTCTCCCCGGGTTGATCGCCAGCTGATTACGGGCGTGTATCCCCGGAATCCAGTCAAGGTGGGGCACCGGAGAGCTGTCTTCGCTGTCAGCAAAGCGTGATTGCTCAGCTGCAGTTGGGGCGTAAGCGAAAGAGGGGAGCTCGTCTCTGTATGCCAGGCTGGTGTTACTGTCCCACTGGGCAATTTTTAAAACTTGGGAGCCCAGCTGTGGCTGACGGTAATCGACAAAGGAGAGTACGCAGTTGGTGGTGCCTAGGTCGATGCCGATGGCGAAGCGGGTTGCTCTTTTGTTATTTTCCTCTGACATTGAATTCAATCTTCCAGCGTTGTTCGGATTCACTGTGCTGCATCCATAGCTCTAGGGTGCCGAGTTCGGTGATTCTGCTGTGTAGCTTTACCGGTACTATATGTGGTGAGTTTTCATCAACGCTGGAAAGGGTAACCTCCAGTTGTGCCGTTTCTTCTAGTTCATCTGCATCGTCAACTTGACTGCCGACCTGATCTGCAGCTCGAACATTTGAGCTGAAAAAACGAAATTCAACTGCCTGACCGATGCTGAGACCAAACTCGCGCTCATCAAGACTGTATTCGCTGCCTTCCTCCATCCCTTGCGGAACTACGCATAATGCTTTCAGGGGGTGAACTATGCCGGGGATAGCGGGTAAAGAGCTTTCTATGCCGATATAGTATGAGCGAGCAGTCCCGGCTTTGATGCGGATACCGCTGCCGTTTGTAATGGTGCGGGAGTATATAGCCCCCCCTTTGGCTACGGATAAATCCAGATCAGCAGTTTTGTTTTCCCCTGTGACCAATTCTCGTATTGCTTGACCGTTGTTAAAGTTGCTCAACAAGTCTAACACCCGTTGGCGCAGTGGTTGTGCCTTGAAGATGCCACCGTTAAATAGCACCGCTGTGGGACGAATAAACTTCGTTTGGTTGTGTTGTGCGCATGCCGTTTCAAGCAGTTTTTGCAATTTTACGTTGGCGGCCATGTTGATCTGGCTGTGTATCAAAAAATGGGCGAGGTGTTTGCTGATAACTGGGTCGTGTACGTAATTCAGCCCGGCTTCGTGTAAACCGGAGCGTGGTCGTTCAAGTGGTTGTTCTTCGATGGTGGTTATGGGGAAAAATCCATCAAGAACTATGTTGCTTAGGTGTTTACGAGTTAAGTTGGTTGTCAGTGTGCGGGAAAAAAGTCCAGCCCCACGGCTGGGGATGGATATGGGGAATTTGTCCAAGTTGGTATCGTTGAAGAGGTTTTCTTTGGCGATGCGACAAGAGTGGATAAGGGATAACATTTGACCGGTGTCGATCCTTTTCCCTTTTGATTCCAGCTCGGCTTTCAGTGCGTATGCCAGAGCAAGATCCATGTTGTCGCCACCAAGTAATAAGTGGGTGCCAACACTTATTCGTTCTAGCTGGAGCTCGCCGTTGTCCTCAGCGACAGCAATAAGGCTGAAATCGGCAGTGCCGCCGCCAATGTCACAGATGAGGATAATATCGCCAAGTTCAACCTGATCTCGCCAGCTGTCGCCGCATTGGTCGAGCCAATTGTAAAAGGCGGCCTGTTGCTCCTCAAGCATGGTTGTTTCTGACCAGCCAGCCTTCTGCGCAGCCGCTGCGGTCAGGTTTTTGGCTACTTCGTCAAAGGATGCCGGAACTGTGATGGTGGTTGGAGTGTTGTCGAGGTCAAGGTGGATTTCGTTGTGACGACAGTGTTCCAGCAATGCCTGACGCAAGTGCTTCAGGATGGCTACCTGGGTGTCAAAGGGAGACATTTTACGTTCTGCAAGGGATGACTGCCATGGCAATAATGGTTGTTTGGGATCTATCCGATTGTTGCATAGCCATGATTTGGCTGAGGTGATCAGTCGATCTGGTAATAATGCGCCGTGTTTGCGGGCAAAGCTGCCGATAACATAGTCGGATTTTCCCTCTTGCCAGGGCATTTCCGGCAATTGACGCTGCTCCTGTTCTGTAGGTAGATACACAGCTGATGGCAGGGTTGTCATCCCCTCACGCGCTTGTGCCGAGACCAGTTGGGTAATCGGAACGATGTGAGCGTCGGCGGTTGTGCTGCCATTGTCATTTTCATTGTTAGCATCGATGGGGAGCAGGGCTAAGGCTGAGTTTGAGGTGCCGAGGTCAATGCCAACGGCATATTGCTGTTTCATGGCAGTGCCTCTAATCTAGTTCAATTTCAGCTGGCGCGATAATGGTGCGAGCACTGCTGAGATTGGCAGGAGTGGTGATAACCTGAGGTAAATTGACACGGGTGGTTTTCCAACCACGGTGAAGTACGTTGCCCTCAAAGGGGGCGGTGTCGGGAACGTTGCCGGTAAGACGATACGCTCTGCTGTCATAATTGTCAGCTAGAGAAACATGTTCCATCTCTTCCCCTTCAAATACTGTTTCGACGGTAAAATTGTCATGTATAACTTCGTTACAGCCTTGGTGAACAATACGTGCCGCAGCGCCGACAGATTCATTGTCGTAGGCGGTGATATCGTCCATCAGGAAATCAAGAATACGTCCCTTCTCTTGTAACTGTGCAAGGAACTGGACAACAGCTGCCTCGTTGGTGTCGGTACAGGTTGTTTCTTTGGCTGCAGCTGGAGCTGAGACCTGATCCTCGGTTTCGGTTTGTTGTTTATTGTTTTGCTCTGAACGATTGTTTTTGCCTAGATTCAGCATTAGAACAATAAGAAGTAGCGTGGGTAGCGCAATAGCTGCCATCTGGACGTTGGCTAAAAATTGTTGTGGAACCTGATCGCTAAAAATTGTCGCATTGAGTGCTATTGTGAGCAGGGTTAGTAAAATCAGCATAGAGAAACTCCTTGGAGAGAATTTTATCGAAAACAACAAACAGCAAAACATAACATTAAGCTGAACATTTTTCGAATATAAATTGTCATTTATCGGTGGGATAAAGAAAAAAATAGCCCCAAAGCTGTTCCTCACTGCGAGGGGCTTTGGAGCTTAAAAGGAGAAAGGTGTTTCTGGTTGAACGGTAAAACCCGCTTGACCTTGATCAAGCATCCTGGCTGTCTTGCTATTTATTCAGGGCTGTGAATGCCCGCGAACGTTATAGTTGCTCGATAATTACCTCAAAGGCATTCATGCGATATTGATAGGGTCGTTCAGTGTCGATTCCCAATTCTTTTAGCAATTTAGCTACTACTGTGGGTTTTTTCCCGATAATTTTTTTTAGTGGAATAGTTATTGACATGATGTTGTCTCCTTCCGTCTTTTTATTATCAGTTCTCAAACGATAACAAAAATAGTCATTCTTGTCAAGGGTGGTAAGAAAAAAGTGGATTAAATAATGGAGTGTTGTAGTATCGCTATTAACTTATTATGTATAAGTTGGCTTTATACGCATGAAATGTGCCACATTGCGCAGTTATTTGTTTGAAATTGCAGCGATCGATTAATTGTAATTGCGCTGCCACGCTGGTTGCGTTTGAGGTGATAATATATTTACCGGTGGTTGAATTCCGCTATTTGCCGGTTTTTTGCTATTAGCTGGGAATGTTGAATGGTTGCTAATACATGTTATGACATAGGGAGGCGATTTTTTTGTACTATGCCAAGGTGTTGACGAAAAAAATAAGGTGAAGGTGCTTTTGGGGTGGATGATTGTGGATATTGATGTCGACAAAAACCTAATAATTGTAT
>NBLX01000092.1 GCA_002084705.1 Desulfobacteraceae bacterium 4572_35.1 | reverse complement strand
CTATACCCATGGTATAGTGGTTGATATAACGGTAGTCACCAGTCATGTCGAGTACGCCAACAATATTACCATCAGGGTCAAAAATTGGTGCAGCCGAACAGGTCAGAGCATGGTTGGTTGCACAAAAATGCTCCCAAGCATGAATTTGTAATGCCTTTTTCTCAATAAGGCAGGTACCAATAGCATTGGTCCCCTTATGCAATTCCGACCAATTTGCGCCTAAGTAAAGCTGGTCAGTGCGTGATTCAGATAGAGTCCCACAGTTGCCAAGTACTTTGATCAAACAACCATGTGCATCGGATAAAGCCACTTGAAAATTTGATTGATGAACGAACTCATATATACTTTCCATAATCGGCAGAGCAATATTTATCAGTTCATCCAGTTCGTCTAAACGCTGATCGAGCTCAGTTGAACTGCTGTAAAGCTGTTGGTCACAATAAGGATCAACCTTCAATTTACGACAGCGCTGCCATGAACTGATCACGTGGTTAGGAATTTTTCGAGGATCGACCTCTTTTCCTTGTGTGTAAAGGTTCCAAGCCTCCCTGGTTGGCGAAAAATCATGCGCGACCATACAATTCCTCTCAACATTCATTCTGAACGACCATTTAATCCAGACAACTTCCAAGAATTTAATTGCCCTAATTGCCCCTGTTGTATTGCGCTTGTCTATAATTACACTGCTTATAATAGTACGGAAAAATCTCATTTTTACAACTAATTATTTAATTTATAGGGTATTCGCATTATTTTTTTTTAAATTGACATGACGCCCGTAATTTTCTAGTACTTTTTGTAAGTTTCAGGTGTCCATATTGGGCATAAAAGGGAATCCCGTGAGAGTCGGGAGTGGGCCCGCCGCTGTAATCAGGTACGTCGAACGCAATATTGCCACTGACATTTAGTCGGGAAGGTGCGTTCAGACGGATGATCTGTAAGCCAGAATACCTGCCTGAAATATAGTTTGTCATTCATTTCTCGGCGAAAGGGTGCAACGTTTCGTGGCTAAGTAAGGGACAACCTCGAATCGATTTTGATCGGTTTGGGGTTTTTTTGTGCCCAGACCAATAATTATGGAGTGTAAGGATGAATAGGTGGATGTGGGTAGGTTTATTGTTGCTATGTTGTAGTGGACAATTGCGGGCGGCTGAACAGATAGAACAAATGGATGATGTGGTGGTGACGGCAACACGTACCAGCAGCGATTTGGCGCACATCGGAGGGGCAACAGTTACGGTTATTACGGCGGCGGATATCGAGGCGCGCCATTTAACTTCGGTTGTGGATGTGTTGAATACGGTGCCTGGTTTGCAAATATCCAGTATTGGCGGTCCTCTGGATAATATTGAACATATTGAAGTGGTTCGTGGGGCAATGAGCGTGTTGTATGGTAGTAACGCTACTGCTGGAGTGATAAATATTATTACTAAATCTGGCAGCGCAACCGCTACTGGGTATGTAGGTAGTGAATTTGGCAGCTACAATACCTGTAAATGTTATGGTGGCATTAGTGGTTCTGTCGGGGTTAGTGACTTTTCTCTGTCGTTATCTCATTTGAATAGCGATGGTTATTCACTGGCAAATGCTGATAATAACGATATCCCCCATGCAGGTAATACCTCAGAGGATGATGGCTGGCATAATACCACGTTTAGTGGCAAGGTTACTGTAGATGTGTGTTCAACTACAAGTGTAACTGCTATTGTGCGTTATGTTGATGCTGATATGGATGGTGATGATTGGTCATGGGGAGGCTATGCTGGTGATCGCTTTGGTTTTGTTGGTTGGGAGCAATTACCCATTCCAGATGGGTTAAAAAAACAGAGTACTGAAACGGAGAAATTGTTTGGCAGAGTTAATCTGCATAGTCAACTGTTTGATGATCGGTTGATATCCAATCTTGATTATAAATACGCGCGGCAGGAGCGAGATTCTGTGGATAATGATGGTGATGATTTATCCGACTTTCTTGGCAAAAGTGATGAATGGAGTTGGCAGGGTACCTTTAAGGTGTCGCCGATAGATTCTGTTACTGCTGGCATTGGTTATTTGAAGGAAAGTTCTGATACTTCGTCGACGGCATATCAAGATATGGAAACTGTCAGCTATTGGATGCAAAACCAGTTGATTATCGGTGGTCTTGATGTGGTTGCTGGTGTCCGTTTTGATGACCATGATCGTTTTGGCGGTAAAACTACCTGGCGTGTGGCTCCGGCATATCATTTTGTTACCACCGGAACTACTTTACGCAGTAGCTATGCTACAGGTTTTCGCTCCCCGTCTTTGTTTGAATTGTATTCCGTTTATGGTAACAAAGATCTCGATCCGGAAAAAAACAAATCCTTTGATGTTGGTATTGATCAAAGCTTGTTTAGTGAGAAACTTAATATTGGGGTGACCTATTTCTGGATGAAGTTTCAGGATCGCATTGCTTGGGATTCTACTCGTATTATTCCTGGTAATGCGTGGCCAGGAGGGTATGGTCAGTTTGATGGTGAGAGTGATATGCAAGGGGTTGAATTGTTTGCCAAATGGCAGATTGTCGAGGCACTGTTGTTGTCTACTGATTACACCTATACCGACACACAAGATCCTGATGGAGCACGAATGGTGCGTCGCCCTTTGAATAAAGTGCATGTGGGTGTAAGCTATGCGTTTAATACAGCAGGTCATATCGTCTTGGATGGATACTGGTATGACGAGCGCGATACTACTGTTAGTGCTACTAATGCGCATGGTGATGCTGTAACCGAATTGGATGATTACTTCCTCGTCAATCTTGCTGCTAATTATGATGTTACCGACATGCTGCGTATTTATGCCCGAGTTGACAACCTGTTCGATGAGCATTACGAGGAAGCTTGGAGTTATGCTACCCCTGGGCAATCGTTCTATGTTGGTGCCAAGTTAACCTTTTAGGCTCGTCAGTAAAATCTGTGGAAATACTGTTGTGGTCTACTACCCCCGGATACCCATCAAGGTGATATAGTTACCGCGAAAGGAGAGGTGCCCAATCGGTGTAAGCGTTTCAGCGTTGCGGCGCTGAGTTAACATCTGAGTGAAGACAAAGCAGATATTCCCAATCTGCAGAATCGTCAATTTCAGCCGGAACAACCCAACCAGGTATGGTGTGGCGACATTGCTTATGTTTGGACACAAGGATGTTGGGCGTACCTGTCTGTGATATAGCGAGAGTATTGGCGCGAAATAGCGCAGCCAGAGGGGTTGCTGCTTGTGTACGTCCAGCCCCCGGAAAGGAGCTGTCGCAACAGAAAATTATCAGCTGAGTTGTCAAAGAATACTCATCGTCTGAGCAGAAATAATGCCAGTGGACGATATTAACAGTAAAGTGCCCTACGAAAAAGGTTCCGTGGAGGAAACGGGAATGTGCCGATGGGGGGGCACTGATTCAGGAATTTATCACGGCCCTACCCTAATAGATCCATGCTATTTTGATGCCTTGTTCCAATATTGTACAACTGTGCTATAAGCGCACATCCTTGTTGATTGGCAAAATGTGTTTATCTGAATATGCCATGTTTGGCGTATGATGTTTTCTCTTGTATTTTCCAGTGGTTATATGATAACTCGTATCCTAGTGCCATGCGTTGGCATACCTAATGCTACTATTGCTTTTGCGTCAAAACTTATATGGTTTGAGGTGGATTGTTCTAGCTACTGCCATGCTGATTAAATCAATCTGCTTCGTAAGAGCGGTCTGTAGCAACGATGTTACGGACATGGGTTATTTTTCTCAAGGAGGTACAAAAATGGGTGGTGTGTGTGTGAAGAAAATTGCACTGGTGTTGTTAATGTCACTTTGTTTGGGTAGTACGGCTTTTGCCGGGGACAAGTTTAGCCTTGATGTAGAGGTGGACTATACTACTCGCTATATCTGGCGGGGCATGGATTTGATCCCTGATAATCATGCAGCGGTGCAGCCATGGTTTAATGTGAGCTACGCTATAACTGACAAATTAACGGTTAATTACTTAGGTTGGGGCGATTATAGGCTGATAGATGGTAGCGATAGTGATGTGATTGATAACGATTGGGATGAATTTGATCATGTTCCATATCTAACTTTCACTCTCAACGATGCTGTTAACTTTGAACTTGGCTATATCTATTATTATCTTCCTAGCTCAGTAAATAATGATCAAGAATTCTATGGTGGTGTCAATTTAGCCTTGGCTGACAATTTGTCTACTAGCCTGTATGTCTACTACAATTTTGATAGTGGTTCTGCTGATGGTGTTTATGCCAAATGGGCTTTGGATTTCAGTGAGCCTTTGTCGGAGTGGGCAACATTTAATGCCGGTGCCGTAGTTGGTTATATGGATTACGATGATGGCTTTGATGACGGCTTTGCTGATTTGCCCCTGTCGGCAGGTGTTACTATTGATTTGGGACATGATCTGACTATGTCGGTAACTGCAAACTACAGTGTTACCCTTGAGGCGCTACGTGACAACGACTTGAATCATGAAAATGAGTTTTGGATTCTGACTGGTCTGTCGTACTCTATGTAGCAATAAGGATGTCGTTCTGTACCGATTGCTGAATTTGTTTTTTCATAAACATAAAATAAGAAAGGGAGTGTCTAGATGCGGAAAATAGTTTCAATTGCGGCACTGTTTGTCAGTGCGGCCCTTATGACTGCTCCGGTTTTTGCTATGTCAAAGGTTCCAGAAAAACTTCCTGCGGCAGCAAAGGGTGAAGTATTGAGGATTAACTGCTGGGTTGGTTATGCTGCACCTTATGTCGATGCATTTAAGGCGTTGGTTAAAGATAAATACAATGTTGATTTAACAATTGAAATTACCAACCCAACTGATCAGGATGAATTCTATCAGGCAGCAAAGAATGGTACGGCAGATCTTATTTCTCCTCCGTATGAATTGCCTAAAAAACCACAGTTTTATGCTTATGATGGAGCTGATCCATTGCTTCAGCCGGTTAACCCAGCTCATATTCCTAATATTAAGCATATATTGCCGGTATTTCTTCATGATACGACGACGATTTTTGCCGGCAAGCGTTATGGGGTGCCTTACAATTGTGGACCCTATGGTTTAGCGTATAACGCAGATGTTGTTAAAAATATTCCAACTAGCTGGAATGTTATGTGGGATGCCAAGTATAAGGGGAAATACACAGTTAATAATAATTTCCCTATGGTTAATATTTGGATAACTGCTTTGTCGTTAGGTTACACATACGATGATATCTTTGATATCAACAATTTGGATCGTGTCAAGATTCAGGGCAAGCTTAATACGTTGGCTCGTAACGCCAAAAGTTTGTGGGATGGTGGCGCAAATTCTGATGAATTCCCAGAATTGTCGTTGGCAACGACATGGGGGTTTGCCGCACAGCAAGCTAATCTTAAAGGCGGTAATTGGTTGCTTGCCTCACCCAAAGAAGGCGGGACTGCCTGGGTTGATTCTTGGTACATCACTAGCGCAGCTAAAGGTTTGACTAAACGGTTGGCAGAGGAATGGATTAACTTCATGCTGAGCCCTGAGAATCAGGCTGCTGTTGTTAAATCTCAAGGAGTATCGCCTACAGTTGATAATGTCGGTAATTTCTTGAGTAATAAAGAAAAAGAGATGTTCCATGTTGGTGATAATGAATATTTTAAAACTGTTGCTTTGTGGCGAGTAATGAGTCCGGAGACTGAAAAAGCATTTAAAGAGATGTGGGAAACGGCGACTAAAGGTCGTTAGGCTGCTTTTAAATAAGGTAGACCGGGGAACGCGGATCCTCCGTTTTCAAGATTGATTATTGCAAAAGGCAAGGAAAGACCGCAGTCTTGCTTAGTATCCCTAGGAGGTAAAAGAATGGTAAAAATAGCTAGATTAGCTGTATGTGGTGCTTTGAGCCTGGTGCTCATTGCTGCGGGGTTTGCAGGTGCCGTGAATATACCCAGCGTTAAGCCGGGTGAAGATGTTGGTCAGTATGTGACCAGAATTAAAGGGTCGTTGGATCAAACATTTTACAAACAGGTGGTTGGTGCAGCAAATGCGTTTAAGGAAGGAGACGAAACTATTGGTGTAGCAGCTGATAATGATTTGTCTCGTGAAAATGCTCGTAAGTTATTGGCTAACACTAAAATTAGCTTTATTCATGATAACGTTCTTTTTAAAGATAATGTGCAAAAATTAATTTGGGATACGATTGATTTTGCACAGTATGAGAAAATTAAAAACTGGACTATCGGCGAACTTAAAACATTTTTGTTGACCAAAGATGAAGCCGCTATCAAGAGCATCATGTATGGTCTTGATAGTGATGTAATTGCATGTGTGGTTAGGTTGATGTCTAATCAGGAACTGATTGCATTTGGCCAGAAAATTTTCACAAATCTGCCTGGTAGTAATCTTGGTGCCCGTGGTTATCTTGCTGCTCGTGTTCAACCGAACTCTCCTACAGATAATCCTCTTGATATTAAATGGCAAGTGCTTGATGCTTGGGCATATGCTGTAGGTGATCAGGTTTTAGGCACAAATCCTGTGGATAGCACCGAAAAGTCGGTTTATGCCGTAGAGTCGACACTCAAAGATCTGTTGACCACCTTTGGTTTGGAAGACTACCTTCCTTGGTGTTGCCTGGCTCATATCGATGTGCAAGCAGCAGTTGAAAAAAGTCATCCTGGTTCAACTGCTATTTTCTTTCAATCGCTTGCTGGTACCGAAAGTGCGAATAAGACTTTTGATTTGACCGTTAAGAAAATGGTCGATTACGCTAAGTCTCGTAAAGGGCACTATGGTCTCTATTTTGAGACAGGACAAGGCGCGGACTTTACTAATGGTCATGGCCATGGTTTTGACATGGTTACCCATGAATCACGTAAATACGGTTTTGCTCGTGCCTTAAAGCAGTATGTTGCTGCCGCGCAAGAAAACGGCGACGGTGCTTGGGTACATCTTAACGATGTTGCTGGCTTTATAGGTCCTGAGTGTTTCAAGACGCGTGAGCAGTTGGTACGTTGCTGTCTGGAAGATATTGCAATGGGTAAGTTGCATGGCCTGACATTGGGTCTGGATATTTGCTCTACTCTCCATATGCCTGTTACACTTGATGACTTGGCTTGGTGCCAGGATCAAATTATGCCGGCTAATCCGGCATATTTGATGGCGCTGCCAACACGCAATGATCCTATGCTTAGTTATCTGACCACCCAGTATCAAGATCATGTGCGTATACGTGAGAAGTTTGGTTTCAAGGTTAATGATCCTATTTGGAATTTCTTTAAGAAGATTCAAGTAATTGACGAGAACGGTCGTCCAACGGAGCATTTTGGTGATCCGAAATGGGTATATTATCAATACCGACTTGCTAAAGGCGATGTCCGTAGCCAGGAAGAAATTTATGCAGAAGCTCAGAAACAAATTGATGAAGTAATAAGTCACGGAGTTGATTTGGCTATTGGCTATGGAGAGCATATTTGGGATTTGGAACCAACCTTGGATAAGAAGGTTCATGCGACTTACGATGACGCTAAAACCAGTTTATGGACTGAAATGTCGGAGGAATTCATTTCAACAATTCCGAACTCGATTTCAATCAAGACTACAGCGACTGACCGTGAGGATTATATCTCATCACCTTCTAAGGGCGAGGTGTTGAGCAAAGATGCTATTGCTACTCTTGATAAATTGCGTAACAGTTGGGGCAAGAACACTCCTGACGTATTGTTTGTAATTTCTGATGGTCTTAATGCTAAAGCAATTATGGATGACGGGCACTTGTTCCCATATCTCAAAGAGATGCGCAAGTTATTGAAAGCTGCTGGTTATAAAGTTGCAAAAGAGAATGTTGTTATCACTGGTGGTCGTGTTCGTGCAGGATACAAAGTTGGTGAGAATGTATTCAATAAAGATAAACATGGTGGTGTAATTGTTCATATCATTGGTGAACGCCCGGGGTCTGGACATCATGCATATTCTGCCTATATTGCCAAAGCAGATAAAAAGGTATGGTCGAAGGCAGGTACAATGGATCACGATTCTGCCAAGGTTATTTCCGGTATTTCTGACACCGGCCTAAAACCGGCTGATGCTGCACGGGCAACTGTGGATCTGATCAAAAAGATGTAATTTTTTCGAGAAACAGAAGGGGGCAGTCGGTTATTTAATGGCTGACTCCTTTTATTGGGAGCGCATAGACCCTTTGGGCTTTGCGCTCTTTTTTCGCTTTTTATGTTTAAGGTGATTGTGGAAGAGCTGATATGCAGAATGAATCATTAGGAAACTCTATGTGGCACAAGGTTCAATTATGGTGTCATGCGGTAACAACAGTGCCGTATTAT
>NBLX01000091.1 GCA_002084705.1 Desulfobacteraceae bacterium 4572_35.1 | reverse complement strand
ATCGAACAAGATGCCGGCGACCGGCTGACAGCAGTCATTGCCGAACTGAACAAAATCAATAAAAAACTAAAACTAGGTAAAGACGGCTATTTTTATATTTTTGACTCCAGCTATCGTTTTGTGGTGCACCCGTATATGGGTGGAGAAGACGGCAGTTCCCTGGTAGACCACAAAACCGGCAAACCGCTGCTACCGGAGCTGAAAGAGGCAGCCAACAGTCCGGACAAGTCCATAGAATACCTGTGGAATCGCCCTGGCCACGAAGACAACTACAATTTCTCCAAACGTGCTTATGTAAATTATTTCAAACCATTATCATGGTATATCTGCTGCGCTTTTTACACCGACGAGCTGGATCTACGCACCGCCAGTATCGGCCACCAGATTATTATCTTTGCCCTGCTGCTCATTGTCGTCTCCTTTACCCTGACGGTCTTTGTCGCTGACAACGTCACCAAACCATTGAGCACACTGGTTAACACCATCAGGCAAACCGATGAAGATGACATACCACTCGAACCGATACCAACCATCGGTACCACAGAAATACGCACCCTCGGCAGCATCATCAACGATATGCTCCATGCGGTAACCCAGTCGCGCAAGCGCCTCCATGCCTCGGAAGCCCGCTACCGTGCTCTACACGAGAATGCCGGGGATGCCATATTTTTGATACAAAACGGTGTGTTCATCGACTGCAACCATAAGGCAACCCGGCTGTTCGCCTGTGATAGAGAACATATTATCGGTCACAGGATTGCAAATTTCTTCCCGCCCCGACAACCGGACGGCACCAGAACAGCCACAGTGATAATGCGCCGCATTAAAGCTGTTATCGCCGGTGAGCAACAGCTGTTCGAGCTGATGCACAAACGGCGCAATGGTGAAAATTTTTACGCCGAAGTACATCTGAGCGCGGTGAGCATCGATGATGATGTTTTGGTCCACGCCATCGTACGCGACATCAATGAACGCAAACAGCAGGAAGAAGTTATCCGTCAGCACAGTAACAGATTGGCGCGAGTAAACACCGAATTAGCCATCTACAAAGACAAACTGGAGAATTTAGTTGCCGAACGCACCACCGAGCTGGAACAATCGGGGCGAGACCTTACCGCAGCTCAAAAAGAACTGGTAGAGGCGGAAACACTGGCATCTCTGGGCAGCCTGGTGGCTGGTGTAGCCCACGAGATCAACACCCCCATCGGTGTCAGCGTCACCGCCGCTTCCTATCTGCAGGATCGCACCGTTCATTTTACCCGCCAGTATGAGTCGGGCGATCTGGCCCGCAGCGATTTTGAAACCTATATCGCCACTGCGCAAAAGAGCGCCCAGATTATTCTGACCAACGTCCAGCGCGCTGCCGATCTCATCCAGAGCTTCAAACAGGTAGCAGTCGACCAGTCCAGTGCCGAACGCCGCACCTTCAATCTCAAGGAATATGTGGATGAAATTCTCGCCAGCCTGCATCCGCAATTCAAAAAAACCGCTATCTGCATCATCGTCGATTGCAAGCGTGACTTTCCCGTCAACACCTATCCCGGTGCTCTGTCCCAAGTGCTCACCAATCTGCTGCTAAACGCCCTTACCCACGCCTTTGACGACGGTGAACAAGGTACTATCACCCTGACCATACGCCAAAGTGGCAACACCGCCCGTATCAATTGCAGCGACAGCGGTCACGGCATCCCGCCGGAACATCTGAACAAGATATTTGAACCGTTCTTCACCACCCGGCGCGAACTGGGCGGCAGCGGTCTGGGGTTGCACATTGCTTTTAATCAGATCACCCAGACACTCAAGGGAACCATTCGCTGTCACAGCGTTGTCGGTCAGGGCACCACCTTCGAAATGGAGTTTCCGTGCGAACTGGGCAGCTGATACGTCTGCTGCGCTGCGCAGGCGCTGTTGCCGGATTACTTGTGCTACTATCGTGCAGTGGTACGCAGTGGGCGGCGTTGACCACCCCAGACGTCTTGATCATCAAACATCATATTCAGTCAAACAGCAGTAACATGGCGGAGTTCTGCCGCCGCCTGTATCGCAAAAACCCCTGCTATCAGCCAGATCGGGCCATACAGGCAACCAACCTAGACGCCATCTTCCAGCGCTGTTACATCGCCGACCCCGATCTGCCCCTGCTGCTGCCGCGCCCGTCACGCCATCCTGCCGTGGATCGCCTGCCATCGCACCGGCTGCTGGCGCTGGCATTTGCACCAAACCCGCCAATTGCCGACAGAATCTACCTGCTGGCGCTGGGCATAAAGAAAAGCCTGATGGAAGGGTACAGCGGCTACAACAACGACCACTTTATTTTTACCGGAGTGCAATTATCGGAAAAGCGGTTGCGCCGCCTGTACCGCAACCTGAGTCAGGTGTACTGGCGCATCAAAACCCGGCGCAACCAGGATGGCAAGCTGCTATTTCTGAGCAATGCCCGTGACAACAATGGTTACATAAATATGGGCTATGAAATGCTTATGACGCGTGTGCTGACACGCATTAGCGACGACATCTACCTGCGCCACGGTCAGACCCCCAATTTCATCTTCGGCGTAGGGACCACCTTTGTGCCGCTGCTGCTGTAAGAAACAACGATCTCAACCGGGCAGTTCCCCGGCACTACTGCCAGCTAAAATGGCGGCAATTTCATCACGCTGACCGGAGTCAATCTCGAGAAACTGCAGACCGATGCCGGGGATATTCATCGAATGGCCCCACTCACGACTCCAGCACACACGCACGTAGATGGGAGAATTATCCATTAACTCCACAAAGCTCAACCACAGGCAGGTTCCCACAGCCAGCCGTTCTATCGTGTAAATGAAACATCCCCCCTCGGACAGGTCAATCGTAACCGAGCGCGTACTTTCTTCGTCCGGCATATCACCGTACAGAGAATACAACACGTTGCAATGTATTGGTTTGCGCTTGTACAGGCGCAAGCCGCGTGCGGGGAACGAACGGCAGTAGGTGTCAATGAACTGCTCTATGGTGATTTTCTGCCCGCTACCAGCGCCGGTCATAAGGGTGCGAATCTCTTCGCTAGCCGGATCGTAGCGCAAGCGCAGGGATGGATACACTTCCAGTAGATTTTTAATTACTTCTCGATCGGCGCCGGTCGCCCGGATGCTGCTGACGATATCCAGCAACAGGCCGTTATAGCTGCCCCCACGACCCGCAGCAAAATAGTCCGCAAAACTATGCACAACATCGCACTCGACCGCTGTCTCAGCGATAGCACGCAGATATATCTCTTCACGTTGAGCAGGATGAACATAGAGCAAGACCCTGGGCATACTCCCTCCATGACATCAGTAGTCGGCTTTTACCCGGTCGCCATCATAGACAAAATGAGCCAGATTCCCCAGCGTAAACGACACCATGAATTCCTCATCATCTATACGATCGCAATAACTAACAAACAAGCTCCAGCACTGCGCGCGATACTCCAGTCGGAGAAGATTTTCCTGACGCTTGTTTTCCGACAGATCATAGCGATATTCGTATTTCACATAAACCGGTTTCAGCCAATCAAAATTTACCGTGGATGACAGATACTCGGAATCGTCGCGGTAGTAGTGATAACCGGCACTGAAAGCAACATCGTCACTGTAGGTGGCCGCGGTCTCGGCGGCAAACTTGTCAAAACAGTTATGGTTTGGATTATAGAGAAAATCAATATCCCAGTTCCACAACCTAGTCGGTCGCAGCAGCAGTTCGTTGCGGATAGTAGAAAAACGCTCCAGATGGCGTTTGTCGGCACGATCGTGACGGCTCAGCCAGATATCGTAACTCTGCGATAACCGCCAGTAAGCCAGTTCACGATAGCGGGGACGTTGGCCCTCGCTGTCATAACGGCCAATAAAACGGTTGACAACAGCGTACACCACCCGGTTCTGGTTGGCTATCCGATCGGCATCGTCAAAATAAGGCAGATGATCCTGATTTTTGTTGGGCAGGTAATAGTAGATTACCTCCGGCTCAAAACTGTGCCTGATTCTGGTCAGACCACTATCGCCACCGAGGTCAAACACTTTGGCAAAACGGGTGGAAATCCGGGCGGAAAAATCGAAAACACCCACGTGTTCAAAACCAGGTCCGGCATCATTGGTGGAATAGATGCGCTCACTGTAGCCGATCTCCGGCTGAATGTTCAGCACATCGCCCAGATGAAAAAAGCTGGTCAACGCCGGACGCACGGCAATACGGCTGCCCTTCACACCCTGGCGACGCCAGAAATAGGTGCCATCTGAATCAAACTTTACATACAGGGGAGTATCGTACAGTCGGCTGCGGCTGTAATCGATCTGCACTTCCGGCAGACGCTGCAGGGTAATATCGTTATCGGCATCGTCGTCAAGGTCTTTGGTATATTTACACAAACCGGTGGCAGTCCAATTGCCAAACTGGCGGCTTAGAATCACATTGGATTCCACCTCATCCTTGTTATACTCTGCTGCCGTTTTGCCAAAATCGGAAAAATAGTCCTTTTCACTTACATACTCCACATCGGCAACCAGGCGCACCTGGCCCGGGAGGGTACCGCTGTGATTCCAGCTAAATGCATAGCTGTCGTCAACATCATCGTCAAAGCTGGACAGACCATGATCGGAGATATAGTAAATGTTGGCGCTGCCGTAGTTGTTATCACCAAACACATAGCGATAATCAAGACCGCTACCGATACCCATTTTGGAGAAGTAATCGAGGTAAACGGTGGCGTCCTGATTGCGGGCGATAACCTGATAGTAGGCCAGTGACAACTGACCGCCGCGCTTGCTGGAATAGCCGGCCATGGGCAAAAGAAAACCGGACTCGCGCCCGCTTTTAACCGGATAGGCGATATAGGGAAAATACAGCACTGGAATATCATGGATGTAAAAGCGTACATGTTTGGCACGGGCGTAGCCGCCCAGAGTAACATCCAACTCGCTGGCAGCGAACTTCCACGATGGTATATCACCATCGCAGGTGGTAAAGGTGCCATTCTCCACCCGGTAATCAACTTCACTTAAGCGTTCTATTTTATCGCCGGTGAGATGGAAATTGCCCTGATTCCAGAAGCCGCGCGCCGCCGTGGCAACGCCGGTGTTGTCGCGGATATCGACATCCATGGCAGTGCCGGTGAGGGTACCATCACTGTCGTGCAACACCACATCCCCCTCGGCTTTGACGTTACCGCTGGCCGTGTTGTAATCGACCTGACGGGCATGCAGGGTGGTGTCCTCACGCACAATCTCAACATCGCCACTGGCAGAATAGGTGCTGTTGTTTTTATCGTAATGCAGATTATCGGCCTGTATGGCCACCGGAGTCTTATCGGTGCTGCCGGACCCGGCAGCAGACGCGGCAGACGCAACCAACAGGCACAGCAGCACACACGGTAACACCAGCCGCTTGACTATAATCATATCAATCCATCCAGTTAAAGAGCCAGGTATTCACTCGCCGCCGCCACCAGAAACAGCGATCCGGCCACAACAACCATTTCATCGGCGCCAGCAGAAGCAACGGCAGCATCCAGTGCCGCCTCCAACCGGGCATACGAACTGCCACGCCGCCCGTAATTACCCGCCAAGGCAACAACCTTATGCCCCGGGCACGCCAGTTCAACCGGCGGCTCCACCGCATACACCGCCACCGCCATCGGTGCCAGCTCCGCCATGATGGCGGAAACATCCTTGTCATATTTAAAGCCACATACCAGATGAATACGGCGCTGAACAACCCGGGCAAGATAGGCTGCCAGAGCGGCAGCGCCGGCACCATTATGAGCACCATCAAGTAAAACCTGCACACCTTTGTAACACACACGCTGCAGGCGTCCCGGCCAGAATACATTTCTCACGCCGTCGCACACCGCCCGCCGCGCCACCGGAAACCTGTCCTGCGGTAATTCCGCCAGTGCGGCCATGGCTACAGCCAGGTTGATCTGCTGATGCTCCCCCTCCAGCGCTGGTTGCAGGCGAATCCAGCGCTCGGTGCCAACAGTTATATCGACACTGGCATCACCGGCACCGACCACGGAATAATCACGACCATAACAGCACAGACGGCAACCGTGGCGACCAGAAATATCTTCCAGCACTTCTTGCGCCTCCGCCGGCTGCGGTGCCAGCACCACCGGCACTCCCTGCTTGATGATACCACCTTTTTCAGCGGCAATCATGGACAGGCTGTCTCCGAGGTAATCATCATGATCGTGACTTATGGTAGTTATAACCGTCACCAGCGGTTCCACCACATTGGTCGCGTCCAGACGCCCGCCCATACCGGTCTCCACCACGGCAATATCAACCCGTTGCCGGGCGAAATGCTCCAGTGCCACGGCAGTGGTAAACTCAAAAAACGTCGCCGGCACGCCTCCGCCAAGTCGACGCAGCCGCGTCACCAGTTCCTCAAGGTCGTCATCGCTAATCTGCCGGTCGTTGACACAGATGCGCTCGTTAAAGCGACGCAGGTGGGGCGAGGTATACACCCCCACCCGGTAGCCACCCTGGCGCAAAATGGCGCCCAGAAACGCGCACACCGACCCCTTGCCGTTGGTGCCAGCCACATGAATAACCGCGTAACGGCGCTGAGGGTTGTCCAGCGCCTCAAGTAAGGCACGGATATTATCCAAACCCAGCTTGATGCCAAACTTCTCCAAGCTGTAGAGATAATCGAGAACGCCGCTGCCCGCCATATCTAGCTGTTGGTGAACATGCGCAACACCTGCGACAGGCGTTGTTTCATCTCTTTGCGCCGTACAATCATGTCGATCATGCCGTGTTCGAGCAGGTACTCGGAGCGCTGAAAACCTTCCGGCAGTTTCTGGCGGATGGTCTGTTCGATAACCCGCGGCCCGGCGAAACCGATGAGGGCGCGCGGCTCAGTCATATTGACATCGCCCAGCATGGCGAAACTGGCGGTCACGCCGCCGGTGGTGGGATCGGTAAGTACCGAGATGAACGGAATGCCGGCGTTTTTAAGCCGCGCCAGGGCAGCGCTGGTTTTGGCCATCTGCATCAACGACAGGATGCTCTCCTGCATCCGCGCCCCACCGGAACAGGAGA
>NBLX01000090.1 GCA_002084705.1 Desulfobacteraceae bacterium 4572_35.1 | reverse complement strand
CGCGACACCGTATATTCCGACGATCCGGCAGCTCAGGCGCTGGTGTGGCAGGAACAGGGTGGCGAGCTATTGCACATAGTTGATCTCGATGGCGCTTTTGCCGGCGAACCGAAAAATCACGCCGCCATCGCCGCTATCGTTAAGGCGCTGGATATCCCCACCGAACTCGGCGGCGGCATCCGCGATATGGCAACCATTGAAGCGTATCTTAAGCTCGGTGTCGGACGCGTTATCCTCGGCACCATCGCCAAGGAGAATCCTCAGTTTGTTAAGGAAGCCTGCCAGGCTTTTCCCAATCAAATTGTGGTCGGTATCGATGCCAATAAAGGGTTAGTTGCGGTACGCGGCTGGGCTGACGTTACCGAGAAACGCGCTATCGATCTGGCGCGCGAGATGGAAGATTTTGGCGTCGAGGCGATCATCTATACTGACATCGCCCGCGACGGCATGATGCAGGGGCCCAACCTCAAAGAGACCGGCGACCTGGCTGAAGCAATCTCCATCCCTGTCATCGCTTCCGGCGGAGTATCAAGCTTGCAAGATATCGAAAATTTATTGACCATAGAGGAAAAAGGGGTGAACGGCGTGATCACCGGCAAGGCGATCTACACCGGCGCGCTCAATCTTCCTGCGGCTGTAGCCCTGACCAGGCAGAAAGGGACAAGGTGATTGAGCAATGTTGACACGACGTATTATCCCCTGCCTTGATGTGAAAGATGGTCGGGTGGTTAAGGGGGTGCAGTTTGTCGATCTCATCGACGCCGGCGATCCGGTTGAGGCTGCCATCGCCTATGACAAACAGGGTGCCGATGAGCTCACCTTCCTCGACATTACCGCCTCCAGTGACAAGCGCGGCATTATCCTCGATGTAGTGCGCCGCACCGCTGAGCACGTGTTTATGCCCCTCACAGTTGGTGGCGGAGTCCGCGAGGTGGATGACATTCGCAACCTGCTCAATGCCGGAGCCGACAAGGTAAGCATCAACACTGCGGCGGTTCATCGCCCCGAATTCGTGCGCGAAGCCGCTGAGCGTTTTGGCACCCAGTGCATAGTGGTAGCCATCGACGCACGCTACGTCAAAGGGAGTGAGCCGCAACGCTGGGAGGTCTACACCCACGGCGGCCGCAACGCTACCGGCATTGATGTTATCGAGTGGGCACAAAAGATGGAGGCATTCGGTGCCGGTGAGATACTCCTCACCTCCATGGATTGTGATGGCACCAAGGATGGCTACGACCTGAAGCTCACCCGCGCAGTAAGCGATGCAGTACATATCCCGGTTATCGCTTCCGGTGGAGTTGGCAACCTTGAACACATAAAAGATGGACTCACAATAGGTGGTGCCAGCGCTGCTTTGGCAGCAAGCATTTTCCATTTTCGTGAGTACACCATCAGCGAATGTAAAGAGTATTTGCAAGAGCACAATGTTCCGGCACGAATTTAATTAGTTCAAGTTCACATGGAGTTATAGATGAATCTGCTCGATCAATTAAAATTTGACAAAGATGGCCTGTTACCCTGCATCGCCCAAGACGCTGAAAACGGCGAAGTGCTGATGTTGGCATATATGAACGCTGAATCTGTGCAAAACACCCTGAAAACCGGAAAAGTTCACTACTACAGCCGTTCACGTGCCAAACAATGGATGAAAGGTGAATCTTCCGGCAATGTGCAACTAGTACGTGAGATCCGCTACGATTGTGATGGCGACACCCTCCTAATTAAAGTTGAGCAAAAGGGTTCTGCGTGTCACACCGGACGACGTTCATGTTTCTTCTCCCGTGTTGATGGCAACGAAATCAACATAGATAGTGAGCCAGATACCGCAACTGCTGCTGCCTATGGTGAACAAGATATCCTTGATGCTGTCTATCACGTAATTCAAGACCGGCGCCGCAACCCGAGCGAAAAATCGTATGTCCACTCCCTGTTCACCAAAGGTCTGGATAAAATCCTCAGCAAAATCGGTGAAGAGGCCACGGAAACAGCTGTTGCCGGCAAGGGTGGGATCACCGACGAAATTGTCTATGAAGTTGCTGACCTGTTTTTTCACACCCTTATCCTCCTCGGCTATTACGATCTACCACCCGAGCGCATTTACGCAGAGCTAAGACGTCGTTTCGGCATGTCCGGGATTGAGGAAAAAGAGTCTCGCACTAAATAAAAAATTATACAGGAGTAAACCATGAGCATAGCACAACAACTCAACACCGCTATGAAAGAGGCGATGAAGTCCAGGCAGAGTGAACGTCTGGGAGTTATCCGTCTGATCCGCAGTGCCATTAAAAATGTGGAGATCGACAAAAAAATTGCGATGACCGATGCCGACATCATCGCTGTTATGTCTACTCTGGTCAAACAACGGCGTGAATCGGCAAAGATCTATCGCGAAAACGAGCGCGTTGATTTGGCAGAAAAAGAGGAGAGGGAAATTGAAGTTTTGCAGGAGTTCCTGCCGCAGCAATTGAGCGAGGAAGAGCTGCAACAACTGATTGAAGCCACCATCACCGAGATTGGCGCAACCTCCATGAAAGAGATGGGCGCAGTGATGAAAAAAGTGACTCCACAAACGGTAGGACGCGCCGATGGACGGTTGGTCAGTGAGATAGTAAAGAGATGCTTATCTTAAATAATTCGTAATTATTTAGCCAGACACTCTGATAATGCCCCCCTCTAAATGGCAATGTCAGGGCATCTAAAAGGATCACCATGAATGCACTGGATATAGGAATATTAGTAATTTTGGCGTTATTCACCGTCAAAGGTGCCCTGCGCGGTTTAGTTAAAGAGATCTGCGCGCTGATAGGTTTAATAACAGCTTCTATTCTTACTTTTCATTTTTATATTCCAGTTGCCGGTCAGTTGGAGACATTGACTCCGCTGCCACCGCAACTATGTGTCATCATCGCCATGATAGTATTATTTGTTGTAACGATGATTATTTTCGCCGTAGCGGGTGCAGTTTTGTCACGGTTTGTTAAACTATTGTTCCTAGGGGGGCTGAACCGCGTCATAGGAGCATTATTCAGTCTGTTACAAGGGACGTTAGTGTTGGCTCTGGTGCTATATGGTTTGTCATTAGCCAGTATGCCAGCGGGGGTTAAACCATTGTTCACCCAATCACAGCTACGCCCACCTTTTGTTCAACTAGGTCAAGCAGTGGTTAAACACAGTTCTTCACTTTTGCACAACGTAAAATAGTCGTCACTACAAATTACCAGGCACTGGAGCATCATGCTGCAAGCAACACTGCAGATTTTAGAATTTAATAAAATCGTCGCCCTTATTACGCTGTTTACGGTGACAGCACCGGGCAAGAAATTAGCTCAGGCATTACGACCACTACAACAACGCGATCAGGTTGAATTGTCTTTGCAACAAGTTAATGAGGCACGAGCACTCCTTGAAGATCGGGGCAGCCCACCCTTGGGCGGCAGTTACGATCTGGATAAAACATTGGAGCATGTATCCACCAGCGGAGCATGGTTGTCAGTCACAGCATTGTTGGAGATAGCCGACAGCCTGGATGCCGCACGCGCGTGTGGTCGCTATTTTGGCGCCGAGGAGCTGGCGCCGAGTCTAAGCACTGAGGTTAAGCAACTGGAATTGCTGCCCGATCTGCGTGATTTAATCAGAGCCAGCATCAACCCTGCTGGTACTGTTCTCGATAGCGCATCGTGGCAATTAGCTGATCTGCGCAGCCAGAGCAAAGTGTTACGGGGACGTATTCGTTCAGTGCTGGAATCGATGCTGAGTGACAGTCATTTTGCCGGCGTGTTTCAGGAACAGTTGATAACTGAGCGCAACGGTCGCTACGTAGTTCCGGTGCGGGTAGATCATCGCGGTCGAGTTAAGGGGTTCGTCCACGATGAATCATCGAGCGGGCAAACGCTATATATCGAACCGGCAGCGGTGCTGGAACGTAACAACGCGCTACAGGCACTGTTGCATGAAGAGCAACGGGAAATTGAACGTATTTTACTGCAACTCGCGGCTCATGTTGGCGGTGCCAGTACGCAATTGGCAGCCAATCAAAGGATATTGGCGCACCTTGATTACTGTGCAGCTGTAGCTCGTTTCGCCAGGTTGACCGATGCCAACATGCCACAGATTACGGCGAAGCGACAACTGGAACTGTTACAGGTACGTCATCCGCTGCTGCTACTGGACAATGAGGGGCAGCCGCGCCAGCAACGAGCGGTGGCTATAGATCTGCGCCTAGGGAAAAAACATGACACTCTGATCATCAGCGGACCAAATACCGGCGGCAAAACAGTTGCCCTGAAAACCGTTGGTCTGTTATTCTTAATGGTTTCGGCTGGATTACCCATCCCGTGCGACCCCAAAAGCAGGGTTTATCTGTTTCATAAGATATTCGCCGATATCGGCGATGAGCAGAGTATCGAAGACAATCTATCCACTTTTTCTGGCCATCTGGCACGTATCAGGCGGATCTTAAAACATGTTGACGGCAACTCTCTGGTACTTCTCGATGAGGCAGGCACCGGAACCGATCCGGCAGAGGGTGGCGCACTGGCCTTGGCAGTGATGGACAGACTACGTGCAGTGGGAGCACGAACGGTGGTAACCACCCACCTCAACATGATTAAAAGCTACGCGTATTTACACGAACGGGTGGAAAATGCCGCGGTGGAATTTGATCCACGCACTTTAGCGCCAACTTATAGGCTTCATTACGGTGTTCCCGGTGCTAGTAGCGCCTTTACCATCGCCCGCACCATGGGGATCCCGGGCAAGGTACTGTCGCAGGCCGATAGCTACTTGGGCAGACAAGAGCGCGACGGTTTGGCCATGGTTGAACAGCTGAACAGCTTACATACTCAACTGGAACAGGACCGCCGTGAGGCACAGCAACTACGCAATCAGGCAGCGCAAGAACGGGAGAAACGGCGCAAGCTGCTCAGCGAATTTGAGCAGAAGCGAGAACAGTTATTAGATAAGGCCCGCCAGCGCGCTGAACAGATGGTAAGTGAAACTCAGGCTCAAATGCGCCGTTTGTTAAAAGAGACACGCCAGCTGGGGACAAAGACAGACGGCATCGCAGTGCAACAGCAAGCAGACTTAATGCGCCAGGTACGGGAGACTAAAGACCAGCTTCATACCCAGTTACCAGAAGCACAAACTAGATATCCTGCACCAACGAAGGTAACAAGCGGTGAAATAGTACGCATAACCACCCTCAACACTGAGGCTGTTGTGCGGCAGCAAAACGGTAAAGAAGTTGAGTTAAGCCTCAACGGCAAGGTGATGCGTCTACCCCTTACAGCTTTGGAAATATTTGAACCACGCCGTTTTGCCAAAACAGCGAAAAGAACTACCAGCGTGCGCAGCCATATAGAGTACAGCAATTTCAAGCCACAGCTTGAGGTGGCCGGATTACGGGTCGAAGATGCGCTGCCGCAAGTTGACCGGCTCATAGATGATGCGCTGTTGCACAACTGGAAAAGTGTAACCGTAGTTCACGGTCGCGGCAGCGGTGCTTTGCGTCAAGCGATAAGCGAATTGTTGGCTCATCATCGAGCCGTAACAGCATTTCATGCTGCCGATGATAGTTGTGGTGGCAATGGGACTACAGTTATAGAGCTGGGTGAATAACGTAACATTAAAGATAGTTGGAGAATTTAATGACCGGACGCATACCGGAAGATTTAATAATGCAGGTACGCGAACGGGTGGACATTGTCGAACTCATCTCCAGCTATGTACAGCTAAAGCATTCCGGCGCTAACCACATGGGGTTGTGCCCGTTTCACAATGAAAAGACTCCATCTTTCAGCGTAAATAGTGCCCGCCAAATTTTTCATTGTTTTGGCTGTGGTGTGGGCGGTAATGTTTTTAGCTTTTTAATGCGGATAGAGGGGCTGGCTTTTCCTCAGGCGGTAAAACGTCTGGCCGAGCAGGTCGGTATCGAGATACCGAAAGATGAGCCCAGCGCCTACGAATTACAGCGGCGTAAAGAACGTGAGCAACTCAACCATATTTATACGGTGGCTACGGAGTATTATCACCAACTGCTGCTCAACGATCAACGTGCCGCGCAAGCGCGTGGTTACATAAGAAGGCGTGGTTTCAACAGTGAAGCGGTACGCCGTTTTCACTTAGGTTATGCCCCTGATGGCTGGGATAATTTATGTAAACACCTACGCAGCGAGGGGATTGATCCAGAACAAGCAAAGGTGCTGGGATTGATCCGTAGCGGCAATGATGGCCGCCCCGATTACGACACCTTTCGTCAACGGCTACTGTTTCCCATCGACGATATGTTTGGCAACGTCGTCGCTTTTGGTGGGCGGGTACTTGATGACAGTCTGCCCAAATATATTAACTCAGCAGACTCGCCACTATACCATAAAAGCCGCGTACTCTACGGGTTGTACCAAGGTAAAAACGAGATGCGCCGCCAACGCAAAGTTGTTGTAGTTGAGGGATATTTCGACCACCTGGCCCTGGTTCAAGCGGGCATTGAAAACGTGGTCGCAACTTGCGGAACTGCTTTAACGACAGAACATGCCACAGTACTAAAACGTTATGTGGATCAGGTGGTACTCCTGTTTGATCAAGATAAGGCAGGGCAAAAAGCGTGTTTTAAAGCGATGCCACTATTGTTGCAAGGTGGCTTACAAGTGTTAACATTAAATCTACCCGCCGGAGACGATCCAGACAGCTGTGTTAAACGAGAGGGAGCGCAACAATTTAAGCAACGGCTAGAGCAAGCGCAATCGGCGGTTGATTATTACAGGGAATCTATGTTGCATGACTGCGCCGACAATGCCGAGGAGCAAGCCCGCACAATAGCTGAAATATTGGTGATGCAGACAATAGCAGGTGAATTGACGCAATTGTTTGTCGATGAAGAATATCTTTTTTTAGCGCAAATTATCCATAAGGCTTGGCAAGATCAGCAACCACCGGGAGATTGGTTGCTAGATCATTGTCAGACAGACATACGTCAAAATTTGTTGACTGAAATTTTAATGAGCAGCACGGAGCTGCCTAATGAAAACATAGATCAGATATTTGCCGACTGTCGTTTGGCAGTAACTCAGGGAAAGCTAAAAAAACGTCGTGCAGAGCTACATACGCTAATGCGTGAGGCCGAACAAAATAATGATCCGGACCGCCACATAGCCTGTCTGCAAGAGCTTACTCAGGTAAATCGGCAACTGAAAAACCGAAACATCTAGAACCAGATACCATCGGCAACTGCGCTGACAGTTGACAGGAGACCAGAATTTATGGCGAAAAAAACAAAAGAGGAAGAGTTTCTGCAACTCATAGAGACGGGCAAGGAAAAAGGGTTCCTTACCTATGAGGAAGTGAACGATGCAATTCCTGAAGATATGGTTTCACCTCAACAATTGGAAGAGGTTATGACCATGTTTGGTGATCTCGATATTGAGATAGTCGAAGATGAGCATAAAGAGGATGGTGGGGTCAACCCAGACAACACTAAAGAAGAAAAAAGCACTACAGTCAAAGAGGATAGCCCCAGTTTCGAAGCAGGAGTGATCGGTCGCACTAGTGACCCGGTGCGAATGTACCTGCGTGAAATGGGGCAGGTTTCACTATTAACTCGCGAGGGTGAGGTTGAGATCGCCAAACGAATTGAGGAAGGTGAAGGGTTAATCACTCAGGTGGTATTGCGAACCCCCATCGCCCTACAAGAGATTATCTTCCTTGGTGAAGAGTTAAGCGAAGGTAATATCGGTATTTCCGATCTGACCAAAGACTATGACGAGGAAGAAGGTGCTGAAGCAGAGGAACGCCAATATCGCAGAATCCTCGAAATAATCGGCAAAATAGA
>NBLX01000001.1 GCA_002084705.1 Desulfobacteraceae bacterium 4572_35.1 | reverse complement strand
CCACAGTAGCTACATCTCCATCGCCAACGTTAACGATAGCACTGAGGTCAAACACCCAACTGGTTAACTTGCGCTGACGCAACTGCTGCACCGCTAAAGCGGCAGCTGCACGATACTGCTCTGCGGCAGCCGCTGTTTGAGCCGATAGACCGATCAACAACAGGCGTGGGATTTCACCACCGCCATGTAATAACAATGTCTCCCCTGCCTTAGCGTTAAATTCGCCATCGTCGCTAACTTGCTGAAGCATGCCAGCATCACTTCTCGGCGACAACTCACCAGCCAGCTCCGGCCAATGTTTTTCATCGGTAATAACTATTTGGCAAGCCACATCCTGTGGCAGTTCGCTAGCACATGAGCAAGTTATTTGCGAAATTTTTTGTTTTTTCATGATCAACTATCCTTATCAGCAGTGTTCGCGGGTCTTATTAAACACAACCTCTGGCCACTCATCAATGGTGTGCTGTAAGCGCCACTCACTGGCAGCTAAAAATGTCAGATTACCCTCTGCATCATACGCCAGCGCCGAACGATTCTTTTTCTCAAACTGCTCCATGAGCTTTTTATCGTCGCAACCTATCCAGCGCGCTGTAGCATAATTTATCGGCTCATATACCGCTTCAACATTGTATTCGGCATGTAAACGCGACATTATCACATCAAATTGCAACACACCCACCGCGCCAAGGATATAATCGCTACCGCTTATGGGGCGAAACAACTGCACCGCGCCCTCTTCCGCCAACTGTTTCAACCCTTTATCCAACTGTTTGGTTTTTAGCGGATCTTTGAGACGCACACGGCGAAAATGCTCCGGCGCAAAACTGGGAATACCGACAAACTTCAACGGCTCTTTGAGGGTAAAAGTGTCCCCTATTTTTATGGTGCCGTGATTATGCACCCCAATGATATCGCCGGCGTAGGCATCCTCAACGTGACTACGATCCTGTGCCATAAAGATGGTAGCGTTGGCGACGGTTATATCTTTGCCGATACGGTGATGACGCAACTTCATCCCGCGCTTAAAATGTCCTGAACAGATCCGCATAAAAGCGATGCGGTCGCGATGAGCCGGATCCATATTGGCCTGAATCTTAAACACAAAGCCGCTGAAATCCTCCTCATAGGGCGATACTTCGCGGGTGGTGGTCTGACGCGGTATCGGCGATGGTGCTAACTCAACAAAGGCATCCAGCATCTCCTGCACCCCAAAATTGTTTATGGCGCTGCCAAAGAATACCGGAGTCTGGTTGCCGCGCAGATAATCGTCGAGACTGAAAGGGTTTGCCGCCCCCTCAAGCAATTCGATATCTTCCCGTAATTCGTCAGCCTGATCACCCAGCAGCTCATCCAGACGGGAATCATTTATATCATCAATAACGATACCACTGCTGATCCGCTCATTGTCCGACGCAGAAAAAAGGTGCAGCTGTTTTTTGAACAGATTGTAGGTCCCCTTGAAACGCTTACCCATACCGATGGGCCAAGACAACGGAGCGCACTCAATCTGCAAAGTCTCTTCGATATCTGCCAGTATATCCAGTGGTGCCAACCCCTCGCGATCCAGCTTGTTGACAAAGGTTAAAATAGGGGTATTGCGCATGCGACACACTTCCATCAACTTGCGTGTCTGAGTTTCAACCCCTTTGGCGCTGTCAATAACCATCAAGGCGCTATCCACCGCCGTTAAAACGCGGTATGTATCTTCGGAAAAGTCCTGGTGACCGGGAGTATCAAGGAGATTAATTTCGTAATCACGATAATTAAATTTCATCACCGACGAGGTAACTGATATCCCCCGCTCCTGCTCCATTGCCATCCAGTCGCTGGTGGCATGGCGCGCAGATTTACGCGATTTTACCGCCCCAGCCATCTGAATTGCGCCACCATAGAGCAACAATTTTTCGGTTAAAGTAGTTTTACCCGCATCGGGGTGACTGATAATCCCGAACGTACGCCGGATATCCACTTGTTGCTGATTTGATTTTCGCATCTGTTATTTCTCTAATCTATGTTGGCAAATTATATAGGCATGATGGTTAGTTGAACAAACTAACGCAAGCGTCATCTGTGGTCAACAGTTCAACCGCGGCAATAGAGCTTCCACATTGGTAATAGCGTAAAGATTCTCATGATGAATGCATATCTCTATTTCTTTGCTACATAATTCAACACCTGCTGTGCCGTGTTATTGGCATTATTTACACAGTCATTCAGCCCGATACCATCATAGGCGTTACCCGTTAAAAACAGCCCCGGCAGCGTCAACAATTCATTGCGAACCTGCTTAACCAGATCAGCGTGACCACGGATATATTGAGGTATTGCATGTTGATGACGAAATATGCGCACAAATTCTGGGTCTATACTTATCCCCATTATCCGCTCCAGATCCGCCTGCACCAGTATTTGCACCTGATCATCGCTTAAATCGGCGGCCTGCGGTCGCGTTGCTCCCCCCATCATGGAACGCAACATCACTTTACCCTGTGGAGCGCGAAAAGGGAAAATACTAGAATCCCAGAGAGTACCTAATACCGAACACCCCTCTTTGCGGGGGATAAGGTAACCAAAGCCATCTAAATTACAACTAAGCTGCTCTTTATCGTAACCAAGACACACCACGTTCATCGGTGCGTAGGGTATCCCCTCCAACAAAGAGGAGGCCCCCTTATGCAATTTTTTAAACATGGAGGCGGTAGCATTGGCAGGGGCAGCACTAACCACCACGTCGGCATTGAGCAAACTGCCATCACTCAGCCCCAACAGATAATCATCAAAATATTCGATACTATCTACACCGATACCGCTCTTAATTTCGCCATTGATGGCCAGTGCCAGAGCATCAGTTAATTGCTGTATGCCATCATTAAATGAAGTTAACACCCCGCCGGGGCCAGCAGCACTCGCCACCTGCTTGCCAGCCTTGCGCTCTGCCCTCTTTTGGCGCGCCATCTTAATCATAGCCTTGAGCAAACCACCATACTGCTGTTCCAATTCAGCAATGCGCGGGAAACAGCTTTTAACACTCATTGTCTCTGGGTCGCCGGCAAAAATTCCACCAGCCATAGGAGCTATCAACTTATCCAGAGCTTCAACACCTAAGCGCCGCCGACCGAACTCAGCCAGAGTTTCATCTTTTTCATCCTTTTTGGCAGCAACCAGCAGCTCACCAATCAAGCGTAATTTGCCCGGCCAGCTCAACAACTTGGACGCAAAAAACTGCCCACCATTTTCCGGTAATTTGTGCAATTGATTGTCGCTAAACACAAAACGTTTACGAGCATTATCATTTGAACGCAACAGATGATCGGAAATACTTAAACCATTGCACAACTCCAAGGTAGCTGGCTTATTATCAAGGAAACCGTTAGGCCCCCACTCACACAGATAACCATCCTCGTGACGGCTCCATATTTTCCCGCCACAACGGCTCTGCTTTTCCAACACCGTCACCTCTAGGTCAATATTTTCCGCAGCAGCACCTTGCTCTAATGCATAAGCGGTAGCCAGCCCTGAAACACCGGCACCAATCACAACAACTTTTGTCATCCTTATTACTCCTTATTTAAGCCATCTTACTCATTTTTGCGAAATCATCAACCAAGGTCAAATATTCGAGCCACTATAGCATCATTTCAATAAATACCTCTGCTGTAACAACAAATTTATACAACTTCTCCCCTTGACCTTGACCTTGGATGAAGGTGGACTTATATTTATCCGTACGAACCAACCCGATTTAAGCAGATATGGCAATATACAACAGGAGCAATTATGGCTAAAGATTACTATGCAACTCTAGGCATCGAAAAAACGGCGTCTGAAGCTGAAATAAAAAAAGCGTACCGTAAACTGGCGGTAAAATATCATCCCGACAAAAATGCCGGTGATAAAAAAGCTGAAGAGCGTTTCAAGGAGATCAGCGAAGCGTACGCAGTACTCAGCGATAGCGAAAAGAAACAACAATACGACCAGTTTGGCGACACCGATTTTCACCAACGCTACTCGCAAGAAGATATTTTCCGTGGTGCTGACTTTGGCGATATATTCCGTGAATTTGGTGGCGGTGAAGATATTTTCAGCCAACTGTTTGGTGGGCGCGGCGGTCACAGCAGCCAATCTCACACCTACCATCAACGTCGCCCACAAGCGGTAAAGGGACAAGACTATATAATGAGAGTCAACATTCCGCTACGGCAAGCTGTAAGTGGTGGCGAGAGGATGATCCATTATCAGCACAACAACCAAAGCGAACAGATACAGGTTAAGATTCCGGTCGGCATTGAAAGCGGGCAAAAACTACGCGTGGCCGGCAAAGGTGGCCCCGGCCCCAGAGGTGGCAAAGCCGGAGATCTGCTACTGGAAGTAACTGTTGACAACGATCCTGTGTTCCAACGCGAAGGCAACAACTTGCAAGTTCAAGTCAACGTACCTTTCAGCGGTCTATGTCTTGGCACCAGCGCCACAGTTCCAACCTTAGAAGGGGAAAAAAGGATCAAAATTCCGGCAGGAACCGGCAACGGTAGTAAAATACGCCTCAAGGGTCACGGTGTACCAGCTCACGGCAAACATGCCGCCGGAGATCTGTATGCACAAATCATGGTTCAAGTCCCAAAAAAACTGACCAGCGAACAAAAAGAGTTACTTAAGCAACTCAACAAACTGGGTCTGTAAAAGCGGTTGCACAGCAATACGGCAATAAATCCAGCACAAACAAGTAAATTTGAAAAATGGCGCTGGGGAGGATGCACCACTACTCCCCAGTCAACTCATCCTTTAACGCAAAACGATTTTTATCCTGTGCTTTCATGTATGCTTCTTCCTCTGTGATTAGCTCCTGACTTAAGTAGTCAGCCAGCACATCATCCATCATCTGCATACCCTGACGCTTGCCCCCCTGGATAATGTTGCGGATATTACCGATGTTGTTTTCCCGGATACTCGCAGAAAGCCCTGTTGTACCGAGCAAAATTTCGTTGGCAGCTATGCGACCACCGCCCTGTTTTTTCAATAGCAGCTGAGCACAGATGCCTCGCAACGAATCAGCCAGCATGGTACGCGCCATCCCCTGCTGATCGGCGGGGAACACATCAATGATGCGATCGATGGTTTTTACTGCTGAATTAGTATGCAAAGTGCCGAACACCAATGTGCCCATGGAGGCCGCCGACAGCGCTAAGGAGATGGTCTCATAATCGCGCATCTCACCCACCAGAATAACATCGCAATCCTGACGACAAGCGGTATGCAAACCGTCAGCGAATGAAGCAACGTCGCTGCCAACTTCGCGCTGACAGAATACACTGCGTTTATTGGGATGGACAAACTCGATAGGTTCTTCGATGGTCAGGATATAACGTGAATAATTGTCATTGATGTAATCGATTATGGCTGCCAGCGTGGTTGATTTACCGCTGCCGGTGGGACCAGTGACCAAAACCAGGCCTGAACGCAAGGCAGCAAACGACTTGATCACTGCGGGCAGGTGCAGATC
Source organism: Desulfobacteraceae bacterium 4572_35.1 (assembly GCA_002084705.1). GTDB lineage: Bacteria > Desulfobacterota > Desulfuromonadia > Desulfuromonadales > Desulfuromonadaceae > Desulfuromonas. The sequence continues at coordinate 41,566 of NBLX01000001.1, read as the reverse complement.
CTCGAGGGTCAATATTTTTGTGGGAATAACCCTGAACACCGCCCCCATACCATGCAGCTGACCATAATAGTTAGCGCGAAAACGAGCGTTATTGTCCTTTTCGTAGGCAAAATCCATGTCATGTTGTTCGAGGAACAGGCTCCAGCGTTCCGGTTCACATATCTCCTTGAGATAATCCACAATTGTCGCTTCATCAATGGCGGCCTCACCAGCCAGAGCAACCATGCGCCCGTGTTCACGAACCTTTGGCGGCTGCCCCTGCAACAGGTGTAAATCGGACGCGCCACATTCGAGCATGAGATCAAAGAGCCTGTCAATTTTTGCCATTATCAATCTCCTCTACTGTCGCACTGCTTTCAGACTCCGGCTGAAACTGTTTAAATGGTGTCTTGTTGGTCGCCTCAAACCACGCCTCGACACCATCTATCACCTGAGCTTCAACCAACTGCTGCAGCGAATCCTCTAACTGGCACATCCCTTTATCGCGATTTATCTGCATCATAGTCGGCAACTGGAACATACGATCTTCTCGAATCAGATTACTGATGGCGGTGTTGTTAAACAGAATCTCCAACGCTAGGGCACGCCCATCACCATCACTACGCGGAATCAGCCGTTGGCAGATGATGCCGCGGATCGACTCACTGATCATTGAACGAATCTGCCCCTGTTGATCGGCGGGGAAAAAATCGAGGATGCGGCTGATGGTCTGTCCAGCGCCGGTGGTATGCAGTGAAGCAAACACCAAATGCCCCGTTTCCGCCGCTGAAATGGCCAGAGTCGCAGTTTCACGATCACGCAGTTCACCGATCATGATTATATCGGGATCTTCACGCAAGGCAGCGCGTAACGCGGCAGAGAAACTCAAGGTATGCGCTCCCACCTGACGCTGACTTATATGCGATTTCACCGGAGTAAACACATACTCAATGGGATCTTCCATGGTGATGATATGCTCATCGCGCTGTTGATTTATCAGTTCGATCATAGCCGCCATGGTAGTGGTCTTACCGCAACCGCCAGGTCCGGCAAGCAACACCAAACCCTGATTATATTCAGTGAGTTGTTTCAGTTGCTCGGGTAATTGCAACGCTTCAAAACTTGGCACCTGCTGATCAACAATGCGAAAAGAACCATCCCAGCCCCGACTTTGATGGGCAAAACAGCTGCGATAACGGCCCAGACCGGCAACCTGGCAACAGGTATCCAGGGCCATTTGAGCAGTTAAGATCTCTTTCTGAGCACCATCGAGTACGCTAAACAACAGATCCTTGCTCTCCTGAGCAGTGAATGGTTGGCGAAGCAACGGCTGCAACTGACCATCCTTACGAATCAGGGGCGCAGCTCCAGCATTGATATGCAGATCGGAAGCTCCAAGTTGACGGGCGTAACCGAGATACTGTTCGATTGTGGTGAAAGTTGCCGGATCGGCGCAGATACTCGCGGCTGGCGCCGACACAGGGGGTTCGACCGCCACCCCATTCAGATGCTCAATAGCACCAGCCGCTGGCTGCGACCCTGCCGTTTGCGCAGCACTGACCGTAGCGCCATGCTGCGACACGGAAGATTGTTCTGATATCGCGCTTTGTTCTCCCACAACAGTTAGATTATATTTCTCCCTTACTTTTTCAACCTGTCCCTGGCTAAGCACTTTGGCGCGAACCAGCAGTTCACTCAACTCCATCTCCGGATGACTGGCAAGATAATCTTTGGCCTGCTGAAGATATTCCGATGTCGCTAATTTGTTGTGCAACACCACTTTTTCAACAAATAGATCAAATTCGATCATAATTCTCTCTCCCAAGCATTGCGGCAACGATCTAATTAATCAACATCGATATCAACATCCAACTGCGGATGGAATTGTTCATCCTCACATTTTTGCCCTTGCTGCACCATCCACGTGCCAAGACTGCCAATATCATCAACACTGCAATCAACTTCATCGGCAGGGAGAATAATTTCTATTTCATCACGGCTGACATTGATAAAACCGGCCTGCAACAGATTATTACCACTCTGACGTTCCCACACCTGTGCCGCAGCTACCGCTATAAACTGGCGTGCATCACAAACCATATCGGTAAGCCGTAGACCTTTTTTGATATAGACTCGACCTACTACTCGGTAATTATGAGTTAAAATAACCACTTTCATCATGGTATTTGGTTCACGACCAACGCTCAGACTCATGTCATCCCCCCTGTCGCCTATTTTATCAGGCTAAAAAATAATACTGTATTCAGCATATTGGACTTAACTGTTGATAGATTAGGTATAGCGCAAAACAAGTTCTTTGAGCGCATTAATAAATAATCCTCTATCATTTAATGCTGGCACCCGCCCAAACCACGGCACACCACACTGCAAAGCAAGCTCGCAAAACTCCACATCCACCTCTTCTAGAGTTTCGATATGATCAGAAACAAAAGATACCGGCACCACCAGCAATGACCGCTGCTCCTTGCCCACAGCAGCGATAACATCACGGGTATCTGGTCCCATCCACTTTACCGGGCCGCTACGGCTTTGATAACCAACCTGATATGAATAATCACCAACTCTCGCCATCACCCCAGCTATGGTTTCATCGATATGTTGCTGGTAAGGATCGCCACGGTCTATAAACTTTTGAGGCAGAGCATGAGCAGAAAACAAAATTGTTAGCCGTTCGTGCTCACGGGTCGGCATCTGCCCCATGGCATCAGTTATACATTCTGCCAGCGCATCAAGATATGGCGACCAGTCGTGCCACTCCTCAACAAATTTACACGCCATGTCGGGATACAACCGATAAAGCGAATTTTTAAAATCCTTGATACTGCTGCCCGTTGTTGCTGCGGTATAGTGGGGATACAGTGAAACCACAACTGCTTGTGTTATCCCATCGGCGCGCAACTGTTCAACCACCTCATCGGCACGCGGAGCCCAGTAGCGCATAACAACATATCCGCGCCACTGCTCACCTAATTGTGCCGCAATTTTTTCTGCCTGCAACCGGCTCCAGTCCAATTGGGGCGATCTCCCCCCGATACGGCGATAATTTTCCCGCACAGTTTTCGCCCGAAAATAAGAGATCAAGCGGGCAAATGGTTTTTGTAACAACACCCCTAATGGCAACTGGATAAGATCACGGTCGGAAAACAGATTATAGAGAAATGGCTCAACAGCTTCCAACGAATCAGGGCCACCCATATTGAGCAATATCAACGCTTTTTTTGTTTGTGCCACTATTTTCACATCCCAAAAAATTTAAAAAGGCGATGCTCATCGCACCGCCCTTTCGTCATTACCTTTTTACTGAACAGCTACAAAAATACATCATTTCTTACTAAGACGATGAACCGCATCGACCATGAAGATGGCATTTGCCGGATCGACGGATGGTGTAATTCCGTGACCAAGGTTAAAAATAAAGCCGGGACGATCATCATTTTCGTTGAGGATACGCTGCACCTCCTGCTCAATGTAAGGCTGTGGGGCATAGAGAACTGACGGATCGAGATTACCCTGAACCGCTACATCGTCTCCCAGAATATCCCTAGCCTTGCCAAGGTTGATATGCCAATCGAGACCGATAACGTCACTGCCTGCTTCCTTCACCAGCTCAAGCATGGTGCCAGAGCCCTTAACAAAATAGATGACAGGAATATCTTTACGATTTAAACCAGCAATCAACTTTTTGGTGTAGGGTAAAACAAATTTTTCAAAATCTGTCGGAGAGACCAGCCCGCCCCATGTATCAAAAATTTGAATTGTTTGCGCCCCCGCCTCAATCTGCATATTCAGATAGCGCAAGTCCATCTCGGTAACTTTTTCCATCAGGGTACGGTACAACTCGGGGTCACCATACATCATCCGTTTCAGGGCAGCAAAATCCTTGCTACCTTTCCCCTCAACCATATAACAAGCCAGAGTAAATGGAGCACCACCGAAACCGATAAGCGGCACACGCCCTTCGAGCTGCTGGCGCAAACGTTGGATAATCTGCGGCACGTAGGGAACCGCTTCTGCCATATTCTCCGGTACAACTAAAGCATCTACATCGGCACTGGTACGCACAGGGTTGGCGAATACCGGGCCGGGCACAAAATCAAGCGCCATCCCCATAGGCTCAATGGGGGTGAGAATATCGGAGAACATGATCGCCGCATCGACATCAAGAATATCTATTGGCTGAACACTAACCTCAGCGCTGCGTTGTGGATCTTTACACAGGTCAAGAAAAGTTCCGGCACCCTGGGCACGCACTGCTCGATACTCCGGCAGATAACGCCCGGCCTGACGCATCAACCACACCGGCACACGATCAACGGGCTGGCAAAAACATGCTTTAATAAAATTATACTCTGCCATTTGGGCATTCTCCTGTTAAAATTCTATACGTATGGGCGCTGCTTGCCACGCCATTTATTGCAAGTATCACCTCAGGGCGCGACAAGCAGCGCCCATACATCAATTTTTCGATCCGTTTTCTGCCGCCTCTTTTTCCAAACGTTTACGGGTCTTGCTGGGTATATAGTTACAGAACGGTTCTTCGGCCAGATAGTCACCATACACAGCATCGGCACGCGCCCGACAGCCGCCACAAACGCCGATATATTCGCACTCACCACATTTTCCTTTGTACTTGGAAAAATCGCGCAGTTCGTTAAACACCTTCGAGTTAAACCATAGATCCTTAAACGACTGTTGCTTAACATTGCCAACAGATGAGTGAAAATAGGAACATGGCTTGAGATTGCCAAAGCAATCGACAAGGCAAATACTCTGCGCGGCAATACACCCCTTGCCACCTCCTGTGGAAAAAGTGAGGCTGCGCCGCTCAAACTCAAAACCCTCCTCTTTCGACATCTGCGGAACAATGCGGTAATAGTGGGGAGCACATGTAGGACGCATCAGGATATCGTCTTCATTTTTCTCCTGCTGATAATGCCACTTCAAGATCTCCTCATAATCGTCCTTGGAGACCAACTCGTTCATTATCTCTTCGCCACGACCAGTGGGAACAATCATGAACATATACCATGCCGTGGCACCAAGCGATTTGGCCAAATGAAAAGTATTCCCAATATCGTCCTGATTACGTTTGGTAAAAGATGAATTAATCAGAAATTTTATCCCGTTACGCTTCAGGGTTTCAGCAGCATGAATAACCCCGGCAAATGCTCCGGGACTCTGGCGAAAATTATCATGAATCTCGGCAGTGGAACCATCGAGAGACAGGGAAACCATCTTGATATCGGCATCTTTCATCTGAGCGCAAATTTCGTCAGTTACCAATGTGCCATTGGTAGCGATACACATCCGCAACCCTTTAGACGTACCGTAACGGGCGATATCAAATAGATCGGGGCGCATCAACGGCTCTCCACCCGACAACACCAGCACCGGTTTGGAGACCTCACAGATGTCATCGATGAGCTTATAAGCTTCCTCGGTGGTAAAATCGCCAGATGCCGCATCCATATCGGAAGAGCAACGGCAATGAACGCAGGACAGATTGCAACGGCGGGTGGTTTCCCAAGCTATCCACTTGGGAATATATTTTTCTTCTTGATCGGCCATGGGTTGGCTCTCCTGAAAATTTATGTGCTAACGTATTTTTTACGGTTGCATAGTCTACCCCAGATCGGAACCAGTGACAAGTTTCGCAATCGTATATTGGATATGTTCGCTTTACAATTGACACGCACCTTTAATGGGCCGTATTATTGGTACCAGCATTGGGGATACATTGCAAGATTGGAGGGACACAGCAAATGAAACAAGCCAAATTTAGCGTTGAAGAAAATCAGGTTGATTTTTTAAATGGGTATAAATCTTATGGATTTAAAGATAAAAGCTCCATGCTACGCGCTGCAATTGACAAGTTACGCCAAGAACTTGAGCTGGAAACGCTTAAACGATCGGCGAACCTTTATGCTGAAGTTTACTCCGCCGATAAAGAACTGCAATCTTTAACCGAGGAACCAACAGCCCCATGGCCGGAATAAGTTTATTAAAAAGGGGCATGGTTATTGATGTCAACCTTGACCCTACGCAAGGTTCTGAAACCGGCAAGATCAGACCATGTGTGATAGTGACCAACGATGTGTACAATGAGCGGGTGCCCGTCATTCAAGTGGTGCCAGTTACACAGTGGAACGATAAAAAAAATCGCATCCGCACCAATGTGGATCTTCTACCTTCACCAAACAACGGTTTAAACAAACAATCAATAGCTGATTGCTTGCAAACACGCCCTGTTAACCATCGTCATCGTTTAATCAAAATTCGTGGCACGCTAGCTAGCACCGATATGGAAAAAATTGATGCCGCCCTCAAAATTGTTTTTAGCTTATAAACTTGTGACAAGTTTCTCAATCGTTTCGGCAATCTCCTCCTGCGCAGCACAACTACCATCAATAGTTACATCGGCATAGCGACGGTATAACAGCAATCGCTGAGCAAAAAGTTCCTCAAAACTTTGATCTGGCGCACAAGCAATACCACGCGTAGAAAAGTTATGAATTCGTCGCCGAATCTCATCCAGGCTGACATCAAGAAAAACAACAGTTGAAATCTGCTGAAGATATTGCATAGCCTTGGTGCTATATACGGCACTACCTCCGGTAGCTATCACCTGGTTATCGATATTCAAACGCAGAATCTCCTCCTCTTCAACCTGACGTAAATACAGATAACCTTTAGTATCCAAAATACTCTGCAACGACTGCTGGCGATTAATTTGAATCAGGATATCGGTATCAATAAACCCCATACTCATATTTTTGGCCAAAACTATGCCAACAGTGCTCTTGCCAGCACCGGGCATACCAATAAGTGTAATATTAGTTTTCATAACTGCCTATTCTTTCTTAATTTTAACCACTTGCCAGGCACAAACCAAAACCAGCGAATCGGCAATAAGCTGATTCGCTGGAAGAGGATGTTTTATTAATTTGTATATTAAGTATGGATGCCAAAAGCAATCAATCAAACAGTTCGGCAAAAATATCCGCAACCGTTTCAATTTTATCCGATTTCCAGGCATTGGTGCCACAAAAAATCAATCCAGTCTCGCGATCACCCTGCTGGGAACGATCTAACGCATGGACAATACAAAAGCAGTCTTTTGATTTACGATAACTGCATTTCTTCAAACAAGCAGAGGGACAACTTACCTTACCATCAATATCATGAGCACGAATTTTGTCGAGATTACCCTTCAAGGCGCGCCCTGGCAGCCCTGCCGGACTCATGATCAAGCCAATATCTTCCTTGGTACAATCAAGATACGCCTGTTTAAAGGCAGCGTCGGCATCACACTCTTCGGTACACACAAAACGGCTGGCCATCTGCACCGCATCGGCACCATTAGCCAGGGCATATTCCAAATCGGCTCGATCCCACACACCACCTGCGGCAATAATTGGGATATCTAAATCCCACTCATCACGAAAATAAGCTTTCACTTCGCGTACCGTGGCATATTGATCATATTCACCTGTGCCAATATTTTCCATTTTTTCGCCGAGATGACCTCCTGCGGTATCTGGATCTTCAACCACCACCGCGTCGGGCAAGCGGTTATACGACTTGCTCCACTTACGCGCAATCAACCGAGCTGCGCGTACAGATGAAACAATTGGAACCAAAGCGACATCGGGATAATCAGCAGTTAAACCCGGCAAAGTTAGAGGCAACCCAGCACCGGTAACAAGGATTTTTGCACCTCCCTCACAACTGGCACGCACCACGTCGTCGTAATTTGTTACCGCCACCATACAGTTGGTGCCAATGACCCCATCGGGAGCAATTTCATAGGCCTTGCGCAGCTCCTCTTTCAGGGCCATCGCATCAGCTTCAAAATAATTGTGCTTATCTTTGTATGGGCTGTTCAACACCAATCCTGCCGTGGCTATCAGACCAACACCACCACATTTGGCCACATTTCCAGCTAAACGTGCCGCCGACACGCGCACCCCCATCCCCCCCTGAATAAGTGGATAGGGGACGGTATATTTTCCTATAGTTAATGGGCTCACAACTCTCTCCAAATATTAAGTTCAGGCAACAAATAAACTATTTGGCAACTATTCTACGTAATCTACTTAAGATAGGCTGAATAGTATTAAAACCTATTTTTCTAAAAACGCATGCTACCAGAGACGGAACCGGTCAAATGTAATAGTTATGTAAAATTAGTTGCAACTATTCTGATGAGCGCGTGATCCCCACATCAAGGGACACATGAACCCATCCATGGCGACAAACACCCTTGCTATGGGGATCATGGATGTGTGCTAAATCGTCACCAGTTAGTTTCAAAACAGCAGGTTTCACTGTAGATTTTTGTCAAAAGCAACAGCTTCCGAGGTTGTTTTCAAGCCCCCAACAATGGTAAGTAAACTGACATGAAACTACAACGTCCCAACATCAGCCCCCTTGTCGCCTTTATTGCCATCCAATTAACCTGGATAGTGGTGGTTGTATTCTGGATCAATTGGTTTCTCGGCAGCCACCGTAAATTACGAAATATTGCCGAAAAATACAGCCCAGAGTTGTTTCACTCAGAAGTTGATTGGATCATCCTGGTCGAGGGAATTCTATTATTGATAGTAATTCTAGTCGGAGTTTACGTTATTTTTATCTATTGGCGCCGCCAACTCGCTCTCAACCGTGAACAAAAAAACTTCATCGCTCAGGTTACCCACGAACTGAAATCGCCCGTAGCTTCTATTCAGCTGCACCTGGAAACCATCAAACGCCACCACCCCGAAACTCAGCAGTTAGACAGCTTTGTCGCCACCATGCTGACAGACACCGAACGACTCACCAGCCTGATAAATAAGCTGCTAACAGCCAACAGGCTGGAACAGACCCGCTGGCGACTGGCGCTGCGTCCACACAATCTGTCACAATTTCTCAACGACTACCTGGACCAGTGGGGTAACAGTCAGGCTGATGATACCATCCTGACGCGCGCTATTGACAACAACGTCTTCGCCAGGATAGAACCAGATTCTTTAACAATGGTGCTGCGCAACTTGCTGGAAAATGCAGTGTTATACTCCGATCCACCGGCGCAAATATGGGTCGAGCTTAATGGGGAACAGGGCAGGTGCAATCTGCTGATACGCGACAAGGGACGCGGTATACCACTTAGTGAACAACATAAAGTTTTTCGTCTGTTTTATCGCCAGCATCAGGAAGATAGCCATATTAAGGGCTCCGGTCTGGGACTGTTTATAGCCCGCGCCCTCATCAAACGGCACAAAGGGAAAATCACCCTCCACAGCGACGGAACGCAACAGGGGACAACTTTTCATATTGTTTTGCCCAGAATAGATGAGTCGAAACCATGAACAACGAAACAGTCTGCATTTTGCTGGTTGAAGATGAGTTGCATATCGCCCAGGGATTGATATTCAATCTCCAGCAGGAGGGCTATCAGGTTATCCATGCGGTAACAGCTGAAGAAGCCATTATCAAGCTAGATAACTACCAATTCTCCCTGGCAATCCTCGATCGCATGCTCCCCGGAAAAATGGACGGGCTATCCCTGTGTCACCACATCCGCCAAATCGATCCACAGTTACCCATCCTCATGCTTACCGCCATGAACGGCGACCAGGATCGGATCGAAGGACTTGCCGAAGGAGCTGACGATTACCTAGCCAAACCCTTCGTTCTCGATGAACTGTTGCTGCGTATCGCCGGAATGTTGCGCCGCTCGGGGTGGTATCGTCAGATTGCAGCACAAGACAACAGCTACAACTTCGGCTCATACCATATCGATCTGAACACCGGCAACGTCAGCGGTGGATCAAATCCGATCCAGTTAACCGAGCTTGAAGTTAAAATGTTACGAGTATTTTTCAACCATGAGGGGGAAGTTTTATCACGCGCCTTTCTGCTAAAATCGGTATGGGAGGTAGATCCAGACACCGAGACGCGCACCCTCGATAATTTCATAGTCAGATTACGTAAATACTTTGAAATCGACCCTTCACATCCTCTGCACTTTACCACTGTTCGTGGGCGTGGCTACCGCTTTCACCGACAACCAATATCAAAATGAATCCTTATTAGCACTGAGCTTCCGCTTTATCGTAGGAGCAAATTTATTCGCGAATGATTGTGCAATAAACACGCTATTACGCGACACTTTCGCGGTTAAAACCACTCCTGCCAGAGCAGAAAAACAAATAGCGGAAAATTGATACTATTCAGGAAACGAATTGCTTTTCCTGTTGCATACAGCACAGGAATCCCTATAATTCACAACATCGTTTTATTTTTCCATCCATTAAGCATAATCGCATCGGGTTTTATTTCTTATTAAAAAAATTGAAGGAGATCAAAACATGAAAGCAGTAGTTCTCGACGAATTTGGCGGACTTGAAGTATTAAAAGTTGGAGAAATTGACAAGCCAACACCTAAGGCCAACGAGGTATTAATTAAAGTTGTTGCCACCAGCATCAATCGCCCCGACTTGGTACAACGCGCCGGCAAATATCCTGCACCTCCGGGAGATTCAGAGATTTTAGGGTTGGAAGTTTCCGGTGTTATCGCAGAACTAGGCAGTGATGCTAAAGGCTGGAAGGTTGGCGATCGTGTAATCGCCCTTGTCGGTGGCGGCGGCTACGCTGAATACGCCGTGGCCTACGACAACCATGTAATGACCCTACCCGAAAGCATGAGCTTTGAAGAGGGTGCCTGTGTCTGCGAAAGCTACATCACCGCATTTCTCAACGTATTCATGATCGGTGACCTGCAGGACAATCAAACAGCTATCTTCCATGGCGGCGGCGGCGGCGTTAATACCGCAGCGGTTCAACTATCCAAGGCACTCACCCCCAACACCAAGCTGGTGGTAACTTCCAGCCCCGAAAAAATGGAGCGAGTTAAAAAGTTGGGCGTTGATCTGGTAATTGACTACACCACAACACCGGATTTTGCCCCACAAATTAAAGAATTTACCAATAAAAAAGGGGTAAATCTCATCCTCGATCACGTTGGCGCTAAATACCTGGCTCCCAACATGAACTCCCTCGGATATACCGGCAAATTAGTAATCATTGGCATCATCAGCGGCATCAAAGCTGAATTAAACCTTGCCTTGATGATGGTAAAACGGCAGCAGATCATCGGTTCGGTGCTACGCTCCCGACCCGTAGCTGAAAAAGGTGACATAATCGCCGAGTTTACCCGCCGCGCCCTACCCAAGTTCGCTGACCGCACCATAGTCCCAATCATCGAAAAAGTGTTCACCATCGATGAAATCGTTGAAGCCCACCGCATGATGGAAGAAGATAAGCATTTTGGCAAAATCGTGCTAAAAATAAGCGAGGGCTAGCAACAACATCCTCCATACTTAATCATTAAACAGATAAAAGCCGCAGTAACGGACACCGTACTGCGGCTTTTTTTGTATTCACTCGCAACCCCTACCGTAAAACAAATAAATTCCCAGAATCAGGCTTTCACGTTGCAAAATACAATCATAGAGAAAACTCTCGTTAAAGAAGCCACCCTTTTCCATAAAAACAAATAACCAATTTACCTATTGACAATGGTTATCAATATCGTTACATTCCCCTCCCATCTGATATTGAAAATGCTTTTCATTTGCGATTAGCACGAAAGGACTTTTAGTCATGGAAAACACACACCATCAACACCTGCCCCCTGCATTCCCTCTTGCCATGGCAACAGAAGGTGAATCGGTGCGAATTGTATCGCTACGGCAAGGGCGCAAGATTCAGGAAAAATTGCTCAGTATGGGTATTAAGGTAAATGACAAGATCGAGGTCATTCACCGCCAAGGCAAAGGAGCTATTTTGATAGCTAAGGGATCTAACCGTTACGCCTTTGGTGGCGGAATGGCATTGAAAATAGAAGTGACAAGGGAGAATTAAAAAATGACAATTTCACCGGCAAAAACATCATTGGCAAATATGACTGTAGGTCATAAAGGTAAAGTCGTTGGCTTTAAGGACAGCGGCAAAGCATATAGAAAGAAGTTATTAGCCATGGGACTTACCAAAGGAACAGAATTTACCATTAACCGCCTTGCCCCCATGGGTGACCCCGTTGAAATAGTGGTTCGCGGCTACAATTTAAGCCTGCGCAAGCAGGAAGCTGCGGTGCTGTTAGTAGAGGGGGTGTAACCGATGTATCATTTTACTGTTGCCGTGGTGGGCAATCCAAATTGTGGAAAAACCACGCTATTTAATGCATTAACTGGAGCCCGACAACACGTTGGTAACTGGCCAGGGGTAACCGTCGACCGCAAAACCGGCAGTTATGAACACAACAACTGCGCCATTGAGCTAGTTGACACTCCGGGGATATATTCATTATCGGCATCTTCAATTGATGAAGCTGTTACCCGAGATTATGTTCTTTCCGGCGAAGCAGACCTTATTATCAATATTGTAGACGCCGCTAATATTGAGAGAAATCTTTACTTAACTACCCACCTGCTGGAGATGAATGCGCCCATCATCATCGCCCTGAACATGATGGATGTCGCAAGGGATCGGCAAATTAAAATTGATGTCGAAGCCCTGGCTGCACAACTCGGGTGCCCAATCATACCGCTGGTTGTCAATAAAAAACAGGGGATAGCCCAACTTAAAGATGCAATTAACAGCCTTGCTCCACAAAAAAAATCATCGACAGCATCCATTAACTACCCTAAACAATTGCAGGCAGCATTTATTGAGATGCAACCATTTATTCAAGACGTTGCCGAAACCGGGGGATATAGCAGCGACTGGTTAACCATTAAACTCTTTGAAGCTGATGAATCAATCGCCGCCATGGTGAGTGAGGAAGCTCAAAAAAAGGTGTTACTGCTACAAAAAGCTATTGAAGATGAACTGGACGAAGATATTGATATTCTCATCGCTTCATCCCGCTATGAATTTATCAACACCATAACCGGCAACTGTGTCAAAAAAACAAACCAGGTAAGTGATCCGTTTTCCGAAAAACTTGATCGAGTAGTCCTCAGCCGGGTCTGGGGAATTCCTGTTTTTCTCATGGCTATGTATTTGATGTTTATGTTCACCATCAACTTGGGCGGTGCCTTTATCGATTTTTTTGATATTTTAGCTGGCACTATTTTTGTCGATGGATTTGGAGCCCTTCTTTCATCGTTGCATACCCCGGAATGGCTGACAACTCTGCTGGCCGACGGCGTTGGCGGCAGCATCCAAACCATGGCAACCTTTATTCCTCCCATCGGCTTCATGTTCCTTTTCCTCTCGCTATTGGAAGATTCTGGCTATATGGCACGAGCCGCGTTTGTTATGGATCGGTTCATGCGCATGGTTGGATTGCCGGGTAAATCGTTCATCCCTATGCTGGTTGGATTCGGCTGTAACGTTCCCGCTATCATGGCAACCAGAACCCTGGAAAATGAACGTGATCGTATCCTTACAATAATGATGAACCCTTTTATGTCGTGTGGTGCCAGGTTGCCGGTTTACGCACTGTTTGCCGCCGCCTTTTTCCCCTCCGGTGGACAAAATTTGGTTTTTTTACTTTACCTTATAGGGATAGCCTTCGCGGTCATCACCGGTCTGCTACTGAAAAGCACTGTTCTCAAGGGTGAAATAACTCCATTTGTGATGGAACTCCCCCCCTACCATAGACCAACGATCAAAGCGGTTTTTCTGCGCACCTTTGATCGATTAAAAACCTTCCTGTTTAAAGCTGGTCAAGTTTTGATACCAGTAATTGTAGTGCTGGCATTTTTGAATTCCCTTGGAAGCGATGGCACTTTTGGACATCAGGACACTGAGGATTCGACACTTTCGTCCATCGGTAAATCTATTACACCGATACTGAGTCCCCTTGGTGTCAGCGAAGAGAACTGGCCTGCCACGGTTGGAGTGTTTACCGGAATTTTTGCCAAGGAAGCTGTTGTTGGCACCCTCAACTCCCTGTACAGCGGCATGGACAATGGTGCAGCGAAAGAAACCGGGGAAGAGCCCTTTAATTTTGGTGGAGCAATTGCTGAATCGTTTGCCACTATTCCAGCCAACTTATCCGACCTGGCCGGAACATTTCTCGATCCTTTGGGTCTTTCCATTGGCGATGTGAATGACACAGCAACAGCCGCAGCAGAGCAAGGGGTAAACAAAAGCACCTTTGGTTCCATGGTCTCACTGTTTGGCTCTAAAGCGGCAGCTTTTGCCTACCTGCTTTTCATTCTGCTCTATTTTCCCTGTAGTGCCGCTATTGCCGCCGTGTACAGAGAAACCAACTTAAAGTGGACCCTTTTTGCCGGTTTTTGGACCACTTTTATTGCTTACTTCGCCGCAGTTGTTTTTTATCAAACGGCAACTATTGGTTCCCATTTCACCAGCTCCATCATGTGGATCATCGGTATGTTATCTATTTTTGCCACAGTCGTGACCATAATGAAGGTTATCGGCAACAAAAAAAATGTGGGAGTAGCGATGCCCGCAGAGGCAAAAATATAAATTCAGCAAAAGACAGGAATATTAAAATGACCCCCATAGCGATAAAAAAATACCTTGCCGAAAAAAAAATGGCGACCCTTCATGAAATAACAACCCATTTCAGAATGGAAACCAATGCCATAACCCCCATGCTGGAACTGTTAACACGTAAGGGGGTGATAATAAAACATGTGGCTCAAAGCGGATGCTCAAAAGGATGCTGCCATTGTGAACATGGAACTACGCAGATATATGAAACCTGTGCCCCTTGATGTGGGGATCACAAGCTCAACATGAGAAACAATCACTCACAATATTTAACAGGAGAACGGAAAATGGGAAAAAGTTTAATCGTAGCGACAATCACCCTGAGCCTAATCAGCGTTGTGGTTACATCAGCCTTTGCACAGGAACTTAGCAACGACGAACTGCTTGCTCGCATCACCAAGCTAGAAGAAAAATTGGCAGGACAAACAAACAACGAAACAAAAACCAATCCCGCGCTAAGTTCATTGGCACAGCGTATAAGTTTCAATGGCTTAATTGAAGTTGAAGGCGTTTACGGAAAAACAAATTTCGACGAGCCGACACTAAACGATGAAGACTCCAGTGATATCACCTTGGCAACCGTAGAACTCGGTGTTGATGTCGCAATCGCCAAACACGTTAGCGGTCACGTAGTGCTGCTGTGGGAAGAGGATAGCGACGAATCAGTTGAGGTAGATGAAGGTTTTATCCTTATCGATGGTGAAGAGAGATTCCCCGCCTACCTGCGTGCCGGTAAATTTTACCTCCCTTTTGGTAATTTCACCTCCAACATGGTCTCCGATCCATTGACCCTTGAATTGGGTGAAATAAACGAAAGCGCCGTGGAGATAGGCTTTAAGCAAGGGGGCTTTTATGGTGCTGTCTATTTCTTCAATGGCGACATTGATGAGGAGGGGCAAGACAGCCATGTAGATAACTATGGGGCAACGGTTGGCTACACTCTGGAGCAAGAGAACTTTAACGTTGATGTCGGCGCACACTACATCAACAACCTCATAGATTCGGATGGTTGGGGTGACCATTTTGAAGAGGAAGTAGACGCGGCAGCTCTAAACAACGATACCCTTGAATTAAATGACTACGTAGACGGCTTTGGCGCCCATATTGTTATCGACATCGCCAACTTTACACTTATTGGTGAATATATTGGTGCTCTGGATGATCCTGAATATCTGTTAAACGGTATCAAGATTAAAGGGGATGCCATAGCAGCATGGAACACCGAAGTGTGCTACACCTTTGATGTTGCAGAGCGGGAAACATCCGTTGCCATCGCTTATCAGGGTTCAGATGATGCAGGGGATTTTATAGCCGAGAGTCGCTACGTTGCCGCAGCCAGTGTTGCTGTAATTGATTACACCACTGTCTCTTTAGAATATCTGCACGAGAAATTCGAGAACGACGATAAAAGCGATATCGTGACAGCTCAGTTGGCGATTGAATTTTAACTTTTTCAACACAACAGATAGCAAAAAATACAATTGCCCCGGAAATATTTTATTTTCGGGGCATATTTATCCCCTTTGGCAACAACACCCACATCCTGCCTGACTGTTTCATCTTACCCGCGTAACTGCCTGCTTCATCCCCAACACCCCAGAAAAAATCTGCACGCACCCTCCCTTTGATGGCTCCTCCTGTATCTTGAGCTACCATCAGGCGTTGCAAAGGTTTTTCATTACCGGGAAAGGTGGTCGACAAAAACACTGGAGCACCGAGGGGGATAAAACGGGGATCAACGGCGATGCTGCGCTGCGGAGTCAAGGGGATCCCCATCGCTCCGGGTGGCGTTGTAACCCCTGCGTCCAAAGGCCGAAAAAACACATAACTGGGGTTTTCGTTGAGCAAACGCTGCACCTTACGCGGATTGTTCCGCCCCCAGGCAGCGATCTTCTGCATCGACATCTGATCACGTGTCATTGCACCCCGCTCCAACAGCAGCTTACCTATAGAACGATATGGATGCCCATTCTGCTCGGCATAACTCACCATCACCTGCGTACCATCTTCAAGATTTATACGACCGGAACCCTGAATCTGCAGGAAGAACAATTTAACCGGATCACCAACCCAGAACAACTCTTGACCATGGAGAGGTTGCTCATAACTATCAATCTGTTCGCGGCTGAAATAAGGGACAACCCGCTGCCCGACTAAACGACCACGCAAACGATATCCACGCAATTCAGGATAAACCGAGGTCAAATCTATAGAGAGGAGATCGTCCGGTTTTTTGTATATTGGGTAGGGGAAGATAGTGCTGGAGTTACGACTGCCAGCCAGATCAGGGACATAGTAACCTGTAATCAATCCATCGCTACTGCCATCCTCATTAACCAGTTGCCACGGACGAAAGTGGTGTTGGAAAAAAGCCCGAGCTCCTTTTTCATCTACCTCTAGCTGCGCCACCTCGCAGCTATCGCGCCAATCAGGACGTTTTTTCAAACTGCGGCAACTGGCACGGAAAGCCCGCAGAGCCGCAACATGGTTATCCTGTGTCCAACCGGGCAGATCATCCCAACTGACCAATTTCAACGGCAAAGTCGGTGTTTCAGGAGCTGGTGGTGATGGCGCACAACTGATTAACACCGTAAGCAACAACAAAATACTGAGCACGCGCCAGATAATAAAAAACTGTTCAGCGCGTCCTACCCCTTCCGAGCTAGCCACCATGCCAACCAATTATTGCTGCGCTTTCAAATCAGACATAGAACTATTTGCCCCATCCCCCGCTTTTTTCATAGCGGCAAAACAGGCACTCTGACAACCAAAAGTAAATCCGCACAAAGAGATCGACTCGCCATATCTCATCAATTTCGTCATCAAAAACTCCTTGAAAGATCTTCAATTTTTCGCGATGCCAGCATTACATCATATCGACGGGGTCAACATCAACGACCAGGGCAACATTTTTATCAATAAGTTTTTGCCACTGCGCCATTTGCGCAAGAAGTTGACGCAGAGGCGGTCGCGTCTGCGCCTTGAGCAAGATCTGCATTCGATAACGATTGCGCAAGCGAAAGAGCGGACACGGAGCCGGTCCCAGCACTTCCACACCGGCATCGCCATTACCAACCTTGCCATTGCCAATCTCGCCCTGCAGATTTGTAGCCAATAGTTCGGCGCTATGTTCCACCGCCTGCTGGTCAAGACCGGACAACAACAGATTTACCAGATATCCGAAGGGGGGATAATACAACAGTTGCCGCAGGGGCAACTCTTGCTCGGCAAAGCGGATATAATCGTGCTCCATAGCACACTCCAGCACTGGGTTATCGGAAGCATAGGTCTGCACCAGCACCCGACCCTCCACTTCACCCCGTCCGGCACGTCCGGCAACCTGTGCTAACAGCGCAAAGCTACGCTCGGCAGAACGAAAATCGGGGAAATTAAGCGCCGCATCGGCATCGACTACCCCGACCAAGGTAACTCCGGCAAAATCGTGCCCTTTGGCGACCATCTGGGTGCCAACAAGGATATCGATCTCACGGTTTTCCATGCGGTTAAAAATATTCTGTTGGCTCCCCTTGGCGCTGGTTGCATCACGATCCATGCGCGCAATTCGCGCCGCAGGAAACATCTGTTGCAACTCCGCCGCCAAACGCTCAGTACCCATCCCCTCAGGCTCCATGGCAACACCGCCACATCGGGGGCATACCTCACTTGGAGGTTGGGTATAATCACAGTAATGACAACGCAGTTGCCCAGCCTGACGATGCCAGGTCAGGGTTATCTCACAATTGGGGCAACGGTAGCTGGCACCACAATCACCACATAACAGATACGGCGCATAACCTCGTCGGTTGAGCAACAACAGACACTGTTCGTGGCGCTCCAGGGTGGCGGCTATGGCGTCACGTAACTGTTGCGACAGCCCTGTTTCAACTTCAGCACCGGTCATATCCACCAGTTCGACAGATGGCAGAGTACGCGCGCCAACTCTGTTGAGCAAAGAGAGCTGGGTTAACAATCCCTGCTGAGCTCGCTGCCAGCTGGCCAGCGCCGGGGTGGCGCTACCGAGAACCACCGGAACCTGAGCCATCTGTCCTCGCATCAGAGCCAGATCACGACCATGATAGCGAAAGCCCTCACTCTGCTTATAACTGCTGTCGTGCTCTTCGTCGACAACAATTATCCCCAAATGCGCCAGGGGAGCGAACACCGCCGAACGTGCACCAATAACGATATGGATCTCATCACGCATTATGGCGCGCCACATATCGTAGCGCTCTGCCACGCTCAACCCGGAATGGAGCACGCCAATGCGTATCTGCTGCCCTTCAAAACGCGCCCGAAAGCGACCCACCAACTGCGGCGTCAAAGCGATCTCCGGCACCAGCACCAAAGCCTGACGGTTGGCAGCAACTACCGCCTTTATTGCCTGAAGATAAATTTCTGTTTTTCCACTACCGGTTACTCCATGGAGTAAAAAAGGGCTGAATTTATCTTGGGTAGTGGCTGAACATATTGAATTTAAGGCAGCGTCCTGTTCCTCATTGAGTTGTAGCTCGCTATCTGCGGTAACGACAATACCGAGAAATGGATCGCGCTGTTTTTCGCGCTGGCATGACTTGATCAAGCCGAGCTCTTCCAAGCGGCTCAGTACACTGTAGGGGGAGGGAAATTGTTGGCACAGCTCAGCCAGCTCAACACCACCCTGTTTTTCACCCTGTTTTTCAGCCTGTTCGATGTAGGCGAGCACCTCTTTCTGACGTGTACCGCGCAGCGATATTGTCCCTTCAGCACGAGTGTAAACGGTAGTTTGTTTAACCTTGGGTGCAGCGGTGATGGAGGCCAGACCAGCCGGCAAAGCAGTTTTTAGTGCTAATCCAAAGGGGAAGAGGTAATAGGTACTGGCACGGCGGACAAATGTCAGCAAGTCATTATCGACAACGGGATCTTTATCCAGTAATTCGGCGACCGCTTTAAGCTTGGCACCAGCATTGACGATGGCGGCGATGGCGGTGCTATCAAGCTGCTCAATTACTATACCGACAGCGCTGCGACTGCCAAGGGGTACACGGACGCGATGACCAAGAACAAGCTGCCCACGCAGCTGTGCGGGAACCAGATAAGTAAGAGGGCGCGGCAATGGTGCCAACAACACTACAGCCACGCACTCCGGCAATGTTTTATCCCCCGCTTCAGCCACCTTTAACCGCCTTTATGGTCGCTTTATGGACGAGTTAGTTGCAAAATAATCTCGTGTCAGCTTAACCACAACTCCTGACAAACCGACAAGACCGATCAGATTGGGAATCGCCATGGCACCATTCATTGTATCGGAAAAATCCCACACAAAGGCAACCTTTTGAACTGCACCAACAACAATTAGCAGACAAAACAGATAACGGTATGGAGTACGGGCACGCAGACCAAAAACATATTCGATACACTGTTCACCATAATAGGCCCAACCAATAATAGTGGAATAGGCAAACACCGCCAGCGACAGAGCGACGATAAGACCACCGCTTTGAGGTAACGCAGCCTGAAATGCTGCCGCCGTCAACGCGCTGGAACTAGCACCAGAATCCCATAGTCCAGAAGTCAAAATTACCAGCGCCGTCATGGTGCAGACAATCAGGGTATCGAAAAACACCCCGGTCATCGCTATCAGCCCCTGGCGTACAGGGCTGGATGTTTTTGCCGCAGCGTGAGCAATAGGAGCACTGCCCAGTCCAGCCTCGTTGGAAAACACCCCGCGCGCCACACCAAAACGTACCGCCATAGCCACAGAGGCACCGACAAAACCTCCGCTTGACGCAGTTGGATTGAAAGCATGCTCAAAGATCAGGGCAAATGCTGCTGGGATCATCTCCCAGTTCAACACTAGGATTGTGCCGGCTGCCACAACATAAAGCACCGCCATGATAGGCACCAGTTTTGCCGTCACATGACCAATACGCTTGATCCCCCCAATAATCACCACCGCCGCCAGAATGCCCAACACCACTCCGGTATATAACGATGGCACCGCCAGCGTCGACTCCAGGGCAACCGCAACGGAATTAGATTGCACCATGCTGCCGATACCAAAGGCGGCAATACTGCCCATGACTGCAAACAACACCCCCAGCCATTTTTGCCCCAAGCCCTGCGCCAGATAGCGCATAGGACCACCTTGCATGGTGCCATCGGGCAACAACTGGCGATAGTGAACTGCCAGCACCGCCTCCGCATATTTGGTAGCCATACCAAACAGTGCACACACCCACATCCAAAACACAGCTCCGGGCCCACCTAAATATATGGCGGTAGCTACACCAGCTATATTACCAGTACCAATTGTTGCCGCCAATGCCGTGGTCAACGCTTGAAATGGAGTGATATCGCCCGCGCCATCGTCTCCGGGGCTAAACACCAGTTTCAGCGCATGCGGCAGCTGACGCAACTGTACTCCACTAAGACGCAGAGTGAGCAGGATTCCGGTTCCCACCAAAAAAGCCAGCATCACCGGCCCCCAGACAAAGCTGTTTATGCTAGCCATCACACTATTCATGGTCATTTTGCGTTAGTCCTTTTTAGAAACCAGATAGTTCTGCAAACCATTCAGTTCACCCATCAACTGATTAAATTCTGCGCCATCAAGACTTTGTGCACCATCACATAAAGCCTGCTCTGGAGCGTGATGAACTTCAATCATCAAACCATGAGCACCAGCAACCAGAGCTGCTTTTGCCATAATAGGCACCAGCGAGCGCACACCCGTAGCATGACTAGGATCGACAATAATCGGCAGGTGGCTCAGTTGACGAATCAACGGCACCACAGAAAGATCGAGAGTATTGCGGGTAGCCCGTTCAAAGGTTCGGATCCCCCGCTCACACAGAATCAGGCGGGAGTTCCCCTCGGCAAGGATATATTCAGCGGCAGCTAAAAACTCTTCGATGGTGGCACTCATGCCACGCTTGAGCAGCACGGGGTAATCAAGCTTGCCCACCTCTTTGAGCAGATCAAAGTTCTGCATGTTGCGCGCGCCAATCTGTAACACGTCGGCATAACAGCAAACATCATCCAATTGACCAATGCGCATAACCTCAGTTACCACGGGCATATCATATTCATCGCCAGCCTGACGCAACAGCTTTAATCCATCTACCCCCAAGCCCTGAAATGTGTGCGGTCCAGTACGGGGTTTGAAGGCTCCACCGCGTAAGATATCTGCTCCAGCCTCCTTTACCGCCTGCGCACTAGCCATCATCTGCTCTTCACTCTCAACCGAGCACGGCCCCGCCATCACCACCGGTTCGGCATCATCACCCACCGTAACCGATCCCACCTGTACCAAAGTCGGTTGTGGATGAAAATCACGCGAGACCAGCTTGTAGGGCTTGCTCACATGGATCACTTCTCTTACCCCAGGCAAATTGCGGATAGTTGCATCTTCCACATAGCCCTGATTACCGAGCACTCCGATGGCTGTGCGCTCACTGCCAGGAATCGGCTCAGCCTCAAGTCCCATGGTGTGAACAGCTGTCTTGACCTGTTCCACCTCATAATCAGTAGCACTATGTTCCATAACGATAAGCATAAGCATCTCCTTTATATTTTAAATTCAACACAAACTTGACAATCTTTAAGTATAAATTTACAACCACCACGGCAATAGCAACTGCACAGAATAACTAGGCATGGTAGTTAATTCAAGATTTTTCGCCATTAACTGCCACCAACAACCGCTATTTTTCACGAAGGCAGAATATCCACATATCACCTGAACAAATTGCCTTTCGCCACAGGTTGTGGTAATTGTTGCCAACAATTTTAATCTTTACCCCAGACCAACTGAACTTAAACTATGACACAACGCAAAATAGAGATAACTTCTCCAACATTTATTGATGCCTGGAAATTGCCTACACAGCAAAACCTGGCCCTGCTGTTTCCCACACAACAACCACTGGCACTGGAAATTGGTTGCGGCATTGGTGATTTCATCATCCAACGCGCTGCCCAACAACCACACATAAACTTTATTGCCATAGATATCTACAACAAAGGCTGCTACAAAACATGTCGCCGCATTGACACCAGCGCATTGACCAATGTACGAGTCATGCGGATGGAGGCACGCTATCTGCTCAGCCAATTTGGTCATGCCGACATGCTCAGCGCCATCTACATCAACTGCCCCGATCCCTGGCCAAAAAAACGCCATCGCTCTCGACGCTTGGTCAGCCACACTTTTCTGACCCAAATGTTATACTATCTCAAGCCTCAGGGAGATCTGTACTTTGTAACCGACGTGGAAAATTACGCACAACAGGTAGCTGAGACACTATCCACCCTAGACGGCTACACAAATCAGCTTGATTGCTGCTACACAAACCAGCTTAACGATTATCCTCAGTCAAAATACATGCGCCGCTTTGCCAAACAAGGACTGCCTGTCTATTTTCAGCACCACCGCAGAGATGCCCAGTTCACACTGCATGCACACATGTTACCGGCAACGACAATGGGATTTCGCAACCGCCACACCCTGGAGGTAAAATGAATTACCCATACCTGACCACTGCGTTCGCTGGGGTCGGCGGCACCATCAAGGACAACCCTGAAGATTTTATCGTTGAGGAGATTCCCGCATACGCACCATGTGGTCATGGTGAACATCTGTATCTGCGCGTAGAAAAAAAAGGGATGAGTACTTTTGCCATGATGCAGCGGATAGCGACAGCCCTTGGAATCCGTGAGCAGGAGATCGGCTACGCAGGTTTGAAAGATGCCCAGGCAATAAGTCGTCAGACCATATCTCTGCCCCCTGTTGACAAGAGGAAAATAGCCAAGCTCGACATTGAGAACATCACCATTTTAGATAGCAACTACCACACTAACAAACTGCGCCTTGGACATCTACATGGCAATCGCTTCCACATTGCAATTCATGAAGTTGTTGAAGATGCCGAACAACGCGCTCTGGATATTCTGAATATTCTGGAGCACACAGGTGTGCCAAACTTTTTTGGCAGCCAGCGCTATGGCGTGTTAGGCAGCAATCATCTAGTCGGTAAAGCAATCGTAGGTGGAGAGTTTTCTGAAGCGGCACAATTGATCATCGGCAATCCGGAAAAGATCAGCAATCAACGCTGGCAGCAGGCGGCAACGGCTTATTGCAATGGAAACATTGATGAGGCACTAGCGACACTCCCGGGTAGATTTCGCGATGAACGACGACTGCTCCACGCACTGTTAAAAGGCAAAGACCACCGTCAGGCAGTGCTAACATTACCGCGCAAACTTCTGCGCCTATATTTAAGCGCGTACCAATCCCATCTATTTGATCGACAGGTACAGATGCGCCTCGACTCCATCGACATCCTTTGGCCCGGCGATATCGCCTATATCCACAACAAAGGAGCCTGCTTTCGTGTTGAGGATTCGGAGGCTGAACAACCAAGAGCAGACCGCCTTGAGATAAGCCCCAGCGGCATGCTACCCGGTCATAAAGTGATGTACGCCAACGGTCAAACGGGGATTATAGAACAAGCCCTTCTAGAGAAAGAGAAGCTGAACGACAAGTCATTCAACCAACTCCCCGGATTAAAATTAAGCGGTGAACGGCGACCATTGCGGGTTCCACTAAAACAGACAAACTGTCGACAGCAACACAACACCTTGCATCTGAGCTTCGCCTTGCCCACCGGCAGTTTTGCCACAACCGTGCTCAATGAGGTGATAAAAAGCACCACGGCTTCGGACAAAGGATAAAGCCACTCGGCAACCATTGCCATTGTTCAGCATTTAGATTAACCACATACTTCAAGTGTTATATTTTCACCAAATTCATATCTATCTGATAAATCGAACATTTTTCCCCAATCAGAATAATTATAAATTATTTACCACCTCTTCTCTTGACAACTTTAAAACAACATTCTATATTTTATAAAAAGGTATTTGAAATTGTCTTTTCGCGATTTCGATTTCACAAAAGAATGGCTTTAACCAGCAGGATAAAGATTAAGCAGATAAATACAGCAGTCTTTTATTTGGTTTTTGTCCGTATAAGCTTGACACACAGAACATAATTTTGTAGACAGGCTTTCGTTTGTCTGTTTTTTCAACAACATCTAGGTTGTTTTTAACGTTAAATGGGGAACAACAATGCCAACAAAAAAAGATAAATCAGAATATATCATACAAGCCGTTTCCCATGCGCTTGACCTGCTAGAGCAGTTTCATGACGACATTGATGAACTTGGCGTAACCGAGTTGAGCAAGCGGTTAAAACTACACAAAAACAATGTGTTTCGCCTTCTAGCCACCCTTGAATCCCGCGGGTATATAGAGCAAAACAAGGCCACAGAAAACTATCGTCTTGGGCTAAAATCACTGGAACTTGGACAAACGTTCATCAAGCAAATGGGATTATTACGCCAGGCAAAATTAACTTTGGAGCAGCTAGTAGAACAATGCAACGAAACTGCCTATGTCGCTATTTTCAAAGAAGATAGTGTCGTTTATCTGGATGTTGCTGAAACGGACATGACCGTACGTGTTGTTTCACGAGTTGGATCACGTTTACCAGCCTATTGCACCGCAGCCGGAAAGGTACACTTATCCCACCTGTCCGAAGAGGAACTTGAGGCACTATTAAATAAAGAATTGAAGAGCTATACAGCAAACACTATCAACAGCATAGACAAGCTGAAAACCGAATTGATCCAAGTTGCCAAACTGGGATACGCCATCGACAATGAAGAGATGGATCCAGGAGTACGTTGTATTGCCGCTCCAATATACGATTATACCCGCCGCATTGTCGGCGCCATCAGCCTTTCAGGTCCATCCATGCGATTTACCGACGAGCGCATCGACGAGGAACTGGTTCCACTGGTGATGGAGGCTGCCGCAACCTTGTCAACACGCTTGGGTTATCGTCAGTAACCTGCCAAAACAGATCACTAACAAAGCGCAGACAGCAATAGCTGTCTGCGCTTTGTTGTTTTATCTTCAAGTCACAAGCTGCCGATACAGTGCCGCTACCTGCTGTCGCAAATGTTCAACACCTGCGGAATTATCTATAACATAATCGGCACGACGAGCCTTTTCACTCTGAGGCATGTGCGCCGCAACTCTCTGCCGTGCTGCATCAATATCGCAATTATCGCGTTGGCACAGACGCTGCAGTTGAACCGCATCCGCAACAATAACCGCCAACACCTTGTCAACCCGTCCACTGGCTCCAGCTTCATACAACAGAGGCGCTTCATACACCACCAAACCACCACTGGACTGCTGTACAGCCTCCTTGAGACGCCGTTGCGATAATTCCGCTATAGCTGGGTGCATTATCCCATCCAGGTCGTGACGAGCAGCCGAATCAGCAAAGACAGAATCTCCCAAACGGGCACGATCAAGAGCGCCATCCGCAGCAATAATTTGCGCCCCAAAACGCTGCCGCAACACATCCAACAACTGACTGCCGGGCACCACAAGCTCACGCGCCAACTGGTCGGCACTCACCACCACAGCTCCAAGGTCATGCAGCATTTCAGCCACAGTGCTTTTTCCCGAAGCGATACCACCAGTAACACCTAAAATCATAACAGCTCCACCACCAATACTCCTTTAAAAACAACCTGTTACCTAAATTAGCACGCCTTGACACCACTATCAGATCATGCTATTTTCAATAATTCTTCTCACGAATATACTAAAAACTTTAATGGATACAAATTATATCAATTTACAAACACAAATAGCAATAGCTGCTCATGGGGGCCGCTCAAGGGAGAACCATGAAACACATTAAATCAGCAAAATATTTCACTCAAGCTAAACAAATAATACCTGGGGGGGTAAACAGCCCGGTACGAGCTTTTAAATCTGTCGGTTGCAACCCCTTATTTATCGAACGGGCTACTGGCTCCAAAATTTACGATGCCGACGGTCACGCATATATCGACTACGTTGGCTCATGGGGACCAATGATCCTTGGTCACTGTCACCCTAAGGTAGTTGAGGCGATTCAACAGGCAGCTACCAATGGCGCTTCATTTGGCGCACCAACCTACAAAGAGGTTGAACTCGCCAACATGGTATGTGAGGCATATCCAAACATCGAACAAGTTCGCATGGTGTCATCAGGCACCGAAGCCACCATGAGCGCCATCCGCCTTGCCCGTGGCTGTACTGGTCGCGACAAAATCCTTAAATTCGATGGTTGCTACCACGGTCATGCCGATTCCCTACTGGTGAAAGCCGGCAGTGGTGCCGCGACCTTTGGCGTACCCACATCTCCTGGCATTCCCGCCGATTGCGCCAAATACACCTTGACCGCTACCTACAACAACCTTGAAGAGGTGAAACAGATAGTAGCCGTAAACAAGGGGGAGATCGCCTGCATCATTCTCGAGGCAATCGCTGGCAACATGGGCTGCGTACCCCCTGTCGCAGGATTTTTACCCGGGTTGCGTGAACTATGCGACACCGAAGGGATTGTCCTTATCATTGACGAAGTGATGACTGGGTTCCGCGTTGCCTACGGTGGCGCTCAGGAACGCTTTAACGTCCGTGGCGATTTAGTATGTCTGGGCAAAATCATTGGCGGCGGTTTGCCCGTCGGTGCCTTTGGCGGCAAGCGTGAGCTCATGGAACAACTTTCACCTGAAGGTGGGATCTATCAAGCTGGAACCCTGTCAGGCAACCCTCTAGCCATGAGCGCCGGCATTGCCACCTTGAAGCTGCTACAAGAAGATGGTTTCTATCAACAGATTGAAGAGAAAAGCGCTTACCTCGAAGCTGGATTGCGTCAGGCAGCAACTAGTGCCGGCGTAAGCACCTGCCTACAACGTGTCGGCGGCATGTTCTGTACCTATCTGTGCTCTGGCCCGGTAAACAACTTTAATGATGCCCTAACCAGCGATACTGAAGCGTTCAGCCGCTACTTCCGCTCCATGCTTGAAGCAGGAATAAATATTGCGCCATCGCAATTTGAGGCAGGTTTTATGAGCATCGCCCACTCTAAAGACGACTTGGATCAAACCATTGACGCAGCAGCTCAGGCTTTCGCCAGTCTGGCGATTTAACAACTAACGCACCAACTTGTTTTAATCACATCCCGGAGGGGTGGTCATGGATGACACAAACGAAAAAAAAGTAGAAAATGCCCTAATAGGCATGGCTAAACTACTAAAAGCAACCTGTTATTATCCAGACGGCCATCCTTCATTGAACGGTGCCATTAAACAAGCAATACAGCTATTCAATGCAGTTACAGCCACCAGCCACGAACCCTTGGTTCTAAGTGTATCGCGTCACGGTTTTTTAATAGACACCCACCCTGTAAAAACTAAAAACCCCCTTCCCGAGGCTTTAGCTCAACGGTTTTTTTATCATAAAATTAAGGTGCTAACAGTTTTTGACGACCTGCGCGGTCATCATTTGCTCGATTTTGCACGGCTTGTCAGCAACGAACCAGCAACCATAGTTGCTCAAGGGGGCATCACCACTCTGCTCGATCGGCAGCTAATCTCCACCATTGCCGTTAACGAAATGAATTTGACTGCAGCTATCAACCGCAAACAAAATCTGGAGTTTCAGCAAACATCAGAGGTAAATTTCGCCTCGGACAACTCCATCGGATCTCTCAACGCCACCACAGACGTTCTTCAGATCAAAGAACAAACAGACTCTATAAAATCATTGCTACAGCGGTTGGATGCAATTCTCCACAACCCCGTCCCAGAGAAAGAGAATCAATTCCTGAAACTGCTGGGACATCTCACCCGCAATATGCGTCTGACCCTACAAGGCAACATCCCGCAACAAACACTGCCAGCATTCCAGCAAATCGATCTCTGGCTTCAGAATACATCGCTAGATAAACGTTACATCACAGTATTAAAACAAGCTCTGCGTTCTCTGAGCACCAGAGAAACAGTTAACCTCCTCATCGACGAAACGATAAACACCAGCAAGCAGGCGACCTCTCGACGCATTATTAGCGAGTTGGACAATAACATTATTAACTTCCTTATCGACCGTCTTGCCATCGAGCTCAACCACAAACTGCGTAAATTCATCAATCAACTACTCATAAATCAGGGAGAAAAAGCATTCTCACCCTTAATTGACAGTTTGGGGGATGAGCGCTGGTTTGTGGTACGCAACGCCATCGCCATCCTTGCAGAGAGCCGAGATAAACAACTCATACCCATTTTTGTAAAACAGCTTCAACATCAGGATGCGCGCGTTGTAAATGAGGCAATTCGTGCCTTGGCACGGATTAAAAGTACAGAGTCCAGCCAAGCACTTATTCACCAACTAAATACAGATACTGGTAATTTCCCGTTGCAAATAATTTTAGCCCTCGGTGCTCTTGGCGATCCGATAGCAGTTCAACCGTTGATACATATTGCGACGCAGTTTGATCCAACCCTGAACAAAAAAGGGCTAATTAAGGTCGCCATAGTTGCTTTGGGCGAAATTGGCGATCCCAAGGCAATTCCAACACTGCTGCACCTGTTACAAAAAACAAAGATCATAAAACGCAACGAATACAACGAAATCCGCTGCCAGGCCGCTACAGCTCTGAGCCACTTCAAAGATGAAGCCAGCCTCAAAGCTTTACAGCGCGCCAGCAAAGGGCATCAGCGCACATTGGCCACAGCTGCCCGACATGCGCTACGCCTGCGCGGAGAATCAAGCGATGCCTGACAATTCACTCAATCACCTTCTCCTCACATTTTCTGCCGCCCTTAACGGTTTAGCACTCTACCCGCACAAGCATCCAGCCAACGTAGCTCTGCACACCTCCCTATGGGAATCATTACAGTCAGTGTGGCAAAAGGAACAAGACATCAACATCGGCATAATTGAACAAGCCTTGTTTATAAATAAACATCTATGTCAGGAAGACAATCCTGCCGCAACAGCTATTGCCAAGCTGTTAATACGTCACAAAATCAGAGGTTTTATAATTTCCTGCAAACTACAACTAGAAGAGCTACAACGTTTTACCGCATTACTTTCTCAGGGCAACCTTAACGGTGATAATTTCAACCAGACATTAGAACATCACAATATTAACAACATCCACTACATGAGCCGCAAAGAGGATAGCGATAAGGGAAGAACTGGGGCACGAGCTACCTACGATGAAGCCATCCACGCCATCGAAAAAGTTGGGCACTTCATCAACACCGGCTTGGTGCCACCATCCAACGAAATATTTCCTGCCATAGCTAAAATGGTGCGCCAGACCATAAAAAACCCTTATGCACTATTGGCACTGAGCAGGATTAAAGACTACGACGACTACACCTTCACCCACTCGGTAAATGTGTCAGTTATCGCTCTGGCTATCGGACGAGCTTGCCAACTCAGCGACGATGATCTCCATATTTTGGGCGTTGGCAGTCTCCTTCACGACCTTGGAAAACTGAAAATAAACCCAGCAATAATTAAAAAACCTGGCAGGTTGTCACCACAGGAATATCAGAAGATCAAACAACATCCGGAGTTTGGAGCACAGATTGCGCAGGAAATGGACAATATCCATCCTAAGATGATTTCCATTATTCTAGGTCACCACCACCACTATGACCGCTGCGGCTACCCTGCACCTAAACAGGATTTTATAGATTCAGAACTTGTAGATATCGCCACTGTTGCCGACACCTACGATGCCATCACCACCACACGCCCTTACCGACACCCCAACACCCCCCGTGATGCCATCACCATAATGAGCAACCTTTCAGGGACACAACTACATCCACGTTATTTTCATGCTTTGCAACAAACACTAGGAACTTTCCCCGTAGGAAGTGTGGTGCGTCTGTTCAACAATGAAATAGGCTTAGTGGTCAACATGGATAACCTAAACATAGAAAACAGTACGGTACGCATTATAAAAGACGGTTATGGCAACCAGGTGGACAACCAGTACGAAATAGAACTGGACAACAGCAGTAAAAATATAGTTGGCGAAGTGGATCCACTGATCCACAACATCGATATCAGAAAAACTCTTACCAGCAGTACCGAACAGAAGCTCCTGCAATAAACCAGGCTGAGGCTCCTTCAGTGTAGATTCCCCAATGCTGTCAATGCGGCAATACGAACATCTGGACGCTGATCTCTAGCGTATTCACACAACAACGCTTCAACCTGCGCAAAGCCCATAACCCCCAAAGCAGCCAACGCTGCGCACGTTAGCTCACTTCTTTCATGACGACAAACCACCTCCAGATATGGGATAATGCGCACATCTCGGTATCCACCAAGAGCTAGCGCCGCATAAACGGCAACGGCAACAACTGGATCCTTAAGTGCTTGCAATAACGCGGGCAGAGCTTGGGGTAAGCGCTTTTCCCCCAGCACCTGTACCGCAACCGCACGCACGTCCTCATCAGAATCGTTCAGCAGCCCCAGCAACAGATCTACACTTTCACTACTATCCAATAAACGCAAAGCATACACCGCAGCCACACGCTGCTGACGATCATCCGCAGCCAGCTTCTCCCGAATAACGCTTAAACTGTAGCGGCTGTCAATTGCCTCCAGTGCTGCTGCCGCAGCACGGCGCACCTTCACATTGTCATCCTGCAATGCGTGTAATAACACTTCTCGGCGCTCTGTCTGCATATTGTTTCCCCCAATTTCCATGTTTACGGATAGAACCCATTTGTCATAGCTGAATAACCTTTAACAAATTTGTCGAACCAGGCTGCCACAACGGTGCTCCCGCCGTTACAATTATACGTTCCCCGGCAGCCACCAGCTTACGCCGTTGCACCTCCTGGCGCGCCAGAGCAAACATCTCGTCGATACTGCTGCACGCATCGATCAATACCGGCACCACCCCCCACAACAAATTCATTTGTCGACAACTCTGTTCATCTGGAGTCATGGCTACTATAGGACAACCAGGACGAAAACGGGCGACACAACCAGCAGTAAAACCAGACTGCGTATAAGCAAGAATTGCCCCAGCGTCAAGATCATTAGCCAACCACCCCGCAGCTCTACCCACTGCCCACGATATGGACGGCGTACTTGAATATAGCTCTTGACTCATCTCCTGTTCATTACCGACATGAGGTTCAGTAGCAATTGCGATTCGATTTAAAACCTCGGTTGCAACCACCGGATATTTACCGGATGCGGTTTCATCGGACAACATCAACGCATCGGTACCATCATAAATAGCATTTGCCACATCCGTTGCTTCAGCACGAGTCGGACGAGGACTGGCAACCATACTTGACAACATTTGGGTGGCAGTTATAACACTGCGCCCCCTTAATCGAGCCTGCTTAATCAACTGCTTCTGCAACACCGGCACCCGCTCCAGCGGCATCTCAACTCCGAGATCTCCGCGAGCAATCATAATCCCATCCACCAAATCAAGAATCTCATCTATATTATCTATAGCTTGTGGCTTCTCTATCTTCGCTATCAATTTGGGACGCGATACAGCACCATCCAGCATAGTACGTATCTGCATCAAGTCGGCAGCGCTGCGCACAAAAGAGAGCGCAACAATATCCACCCCCTGCTCCAGACCAAACAGCAGATCAGCTCTATCCTTTTCGGTAAAAGCTGGAATACTCAAGTTACTCGCTGGAAGATTGACCCCCTTTCGCGAATAGGCAATACCACCGGTGATCACCCTACACTTCACCAAGCCATCTTCGATCGCATCAACACACAACTCCATCAAGCCATCTGCCAACATGATGGCATCACCCACACGAACATCCTCATGCAGAATCGGGCAGTCAACCGGTATCGCTTCAGGTGGCACTTGTGCCAGGGCACACAGTGTCACCACCTCACCGGGCACCAACCTGATCCCCTCCTCAGGGAGAATACCCAGGCGAATTTTAGGTCCGCATAAATCCTGCAAAATCGCCACTGGCTTACCTGCACGCTGGGCTAATTCGCGAATAACCTTAATCAATTTACCATGAGAAGCATGGTCACCATGGGAAAAATTAAGTCGCGCCACATCCATTCCAGCGCTGAGCATCTGATTCAAGATCGGTTCTGAAGCCGATACCGGTCCAACTGTACACACTATTTTTGTTCGCCGCATAGGTCTATTCTCCTTAAAAAAACAATTTAATTTATAACAATAACCTATTTTACGTGACATCCTGAACAAACCAACTAACCACTTTGTTTATGACAATTTTTTACATAATTTTATCCGCTTTGTCCTTCCCTAACTCAAACACACCCGGCGTACCTTCATCGCAGCAAACAACACAACCATATTTTCCCCATACCGTCCCGTATCGTATGGTTATTCATAGTTGCATTACCCTATGAGTAAGGACAGTAATATTCACGCATCTTCAGTCAACTGTTGCAAATGATATCATTTTACGCCATCTTTGACGGCAGAAAATCTTACAATCAGCCAACATCGAAACAAGAGGAACCACATTATGGAGCTATTCCAACAATTAAATAAAGCTATTGATGAAGAATACAAACACGGCGAACTACCGGAGGAACTACTTACCCCATTACGTAAAGTTAGCCAAAATTCGACTGAATTTTCTGGCAAAGAAACCATTGTAGAATGTTTGCTCATGCAGGTAAAAGGTTTTGAGCCATACTGCGACTGCGGATGTTTTGCCGAAGGGTTCAACAGCAAAGATCTAATAAAGACGCTGGCACAACTGGGAATAAAAGTGGAATAAACATAAACTCGCCCCAGCAGCAGTAAACTGCATGGAACAACTGCAATGTGGACAGCTAAAAATAGACCTTTTCGGCCCTTACATGCGAAGCTACATACTGGTCACTGCCACAGAAAATTACACCACCAAACAGCAGGAAGCATAAATCCTATGGAAAATGAGCGACTTAAAGGCCAACTGATAAAAATTATGGCGATTTTTTTTGAGGAGGACTATCGGCGCATAACTCACGCCATTGAGGTATTAAAACACGCCGAAGAAACATTAAACGATTATCCGCAGGCGGATAAAGAGATCGTAATTGCCAGCGCTATTCTGCATGATGTCGGAATTAAACCATCAGAAGCAGAACTGGGATACAACACCGGCAAAACACAGGAACAATACGGCCCGCCATTGGTCAAGAAGATGTTGAGCGCCACAAACTTGGCACCTGAAAAAATTAAAAAAATATGCGAGATAATAGGCAACCATCATTCTACCTCACGCTACAACTATCAAGAACTGGAAATCCTTAAAATTGCTGACCATATCGTTAACAAACTGGACAACCAACAAAAAACAAATTAAATAGTGTCTGCCGAAACCATATGTTTTTTAACCAAAAAGCATTAGCAGGTGTGCTATAATTTAAATTTAGTCAATTTAAATATTCACATATCATCACTAATTATTTGGAGGATCGCTGCAATGAGAATCGCATCCTTGGTTGTCAGTTCGTTTATCTTTATCGCACTTATTTTTCCCACCTCAACCCTCTATGCTGGCTCCACAGTAAAGGGAGCAGTTCTCAACATCCCTAACAAGATTGACAAAAACATCAACGTTGCAGTAGGCAAAAAATCCAGCGCCACCCAGAGCTCCATTTCACTGAAAAACCTCAACATGACCGGTGTGGTTATAAACACCAACATGGACAAACAAAGTTTGAATCTGGCCGCCGGCAACCGAGCCGATGCAACACAGGGTTCTGTCAAGCTCGGCGGAAAACTACGTGGCGCAGTGATCAATACCAACATGGTCGGCACCAACCTCAACATAGCCGCCGGCAACCGCGTTTCAGCCAACCAGGCATCAGTCAATGTCAAAAACAGCAATATCAGCGGTGCAGTTCTCAACACCGCCGTAGGCAAGAACGCTCTGAACATCGCGGCGGGGAATCGGGTAAAATCTGGGCAATCTTCAGTCATTATGGAAAGCAGTAAAATAAGCGGTGCGGTTATCAACACCAGCGCAGCTCAAAACATGCTTAACATTGGTGCCGGCAACAGGGTAGAAGCCGACCAGGCAACAACCAAAATTTCCGACAGTAAAATTAAAGGCGCTACGGTAAACACTGTTGCGGCTCAAAACCTGCTCAACATCGGGGCTGGCAATAGAGTAAACGCCCGCCAAGGAGCAATCAATATCGAAAGCTCCAAGGTCAAGGGAGCTGTCGTCAACACCGCAGGGGGACAGAACCTTCTCAACATTGCCGCCGGCAACAGGGCAACTGCGAACCAGGCTGCAACCAACTTGCAAGACTCAAAAGTTTCAGGGGCTGTGGTTAATACCGCTATTGGTCAAAATTTCCTCAATCTCGCTGCGGGTAACAGGGTAAAAGCTAATCAAGCGTCCACCTCCGCCACAGGAAGCACCATTAAAGGAGCAGCAGTAAACACCATCGGCGCGTTGGGGGCAGTAAACCTCGCAGCAGGCAACAGAGCAACGGCAAATCAAGCCAGCACAACTATGCAGGACTCAACACTAAAAGGTGCGGCAGTCAATACAATTATAGGCGGAACGGTAAACCTTGCGGCGGGCAACAGAGTCAAAGCTAATCAAGCCGCATTTAGTAGCAAAAATTCAACCTTACAAGGGGCTGCAATCAACACCGTTGGCGGCGCCGCCGTCAACCTCGCGGCGGGCAACAGAGCTGATGCTAATCAGGCCGCAACTACACTTAAAGGCAGCACTGTTAAAGGAAACGTGGTCAACACCCTCGTCGGCGCAGGGGTCAATCTTGCCGCGGGTAACAGGGTAAAAGCCAATCAGGCAGCAGCCACTATTGAAAGCTCTACTGTTAAGGGGAATATCATCAATACCGTCGGCGGTGCCGGGCTTAACCTGGCCGCAGGAAATCGCGCCAGCGCAAATCAGGCGGCAATGTTAAAGGTAACATGGTCAACACTGTTGCCGGTGCCGGACTTAACCTTGCAGCGGGAAATAGAGTTAAAGCTAATTCAACACTGTTGCCGGTGCCGGACTTAACCTTGCAGCGGGAAATAGAGTTAAAGCTAATCAGGCAGCTACCAACATCAAGGGCTCCACGGTTAAAGGGAATATCATCAATACTGTCGCTGGAGCGGGACTAAACTTGGCAGCAGGAAATCGCGCAACCGCTAACCAGGCGGCTGTCAGCATCAAAAACTCCAACTACAAAGGAAATATAACCAATACGGTAGCTGGCGGAGCGCTCAACCTCGCCGCTGGCAACAGAGTCAAAGCGAATATGGCAACAGTTAATATGGCCGACAGTAATGTGCAAGGTGATATCAAAAACACTGTCGGTGGTGGAGCAATAAACCTAGCAGCAGGCAACAGAGCTACCGCCAACATGGCTGCTACCGACATAAGAAACAGCACAGTAAAAGGAAATATCCGCAACACCGTCGCCGGTGCGGCCGTCAACTTGGCCGTTGGCAATAGATCGGAAGCCAACATGGCCACAACAAAAATCAGGGGCAGCTACGTACGAGGCAACATCACCACTAAAGTTTCCGGTGGCGCACTTAATTTAGCTGCTGGGCATAAAGCTACGGCAAATTTAGGCTCAGTGATCGTGGAAAATAGCTCAGTACGTGGAAACCTTTCAGCAAAAGTTAAATCGGGAGCAGTAAACCTTGCTCTTGGTTCCCACGCAGAAGCCAATTCGGGATCAATAATTATCAAAGATGGAAGCAGCGTCGGTGGCAGCGTATCAGTCACATCGGGCAGAGGTATTACCGTAAATGATATCGACAGCCCCTTGAGCTTTGGTCAAAACATCAACATCGCTGCTGGCAGTGGCACCTCCAACAAGAATTCTGTCATCATGAAGTAAAAAATCAGCTGCACAAACCCACAATCTCGGTGCGGGAGGATTCTATCTCCCGCGCCCATTTAACACCTTAAACACTCCCCATCTGTGAACAAAATTTGTTACAACTCCCATAATCAACAAAATAGCAGTTGCACTGTATGACCCATTTTATTTACAATTCAAGTTTCACAAAACAACAAAACACACAGTTCTATTTGATTTTATTCATTTCCGCACTTAAAAGGAGACAGATTCATGCCCATGTCAGAAGGGTTTAAGCAACGCCTTTTCACCGCGTTGCCAGAAATAGCAGAACATTATGGGACACCGTTTCATATTTACGATGAGGAGGGCATTCGCGCCACCGGAGCCCACCTGAAACAAATTTTTTCCGGCATCGATGGTTTTCGTGAATATTTTGCCGTTAAGGCCTTGCCAAACAAGCAGATTCTTAAAATCATGAAGGAGATGGGTTTCGGTTTCGATTGCAGTTCCATCCCCGAGCTAGTTATGAGTCGTGAACTTGGTGCGACCAGCGAAGAGATCATGTTCACTTCCAACAACACCAGTCCCGAAGAGTTCGCCTTTGCTGAACAGGACGGAGGCTGCATCCTCAACCTCGACGATATCTCACTGATAAACAAAGTACCCAACTTTCCTGAATTGATCTGTTTCCGCTACAACCCCGGCCCACGGCGCACTGGCAATATTATCATCGGCAACCCGGTGGAGGCCAAATATGGGGTAACTCACGAACAAGTGGTTGAGGCTTATCGTCTAGCTCAACAACGGGGTGCCAAACGCTTTGGACTGCACACCATGGTTGCCTCCAACGAGTTGGACTACAGCTACATGGTAGAAACTGCACGCATGGTGCTCTCCTTAGCCGAATTGGTTAAGCAGAAATTAGACATTGAATTCGAATTTGTCAATATCGGCGGCGGTTTTGGCATTCCATACAAACCTGAACAGCAAGCTCTGGATATCGATTCCATGGCACAGGAGATCACAACCCTGTTTGACGACTTCAAAAAAGAGCACGGCTTTGTACCACGCATGTATATGGAAAGTGGTCGCTTCATGACTGGCCCCCACGGCTGCCTGATCACCAAGGCAATCAACTTTAAAGATACCTATCGCCAATACGTTGGTGTCGACGCATGCATGTCGGCGCTAATGCGCCCGGCTCTGTACGATGCGTATCACCATATTGATGTTGTCGGAAAAGAGGATCAGCCCGCCGACACCACCTACGACGTAGTTGGTTCATTATGCGAAAATAACGACAAGTTCGCCGTCCAACGCCAACTGCCAAAGATTGAAGAGGGCGACCTGCTGGCAATCCACGACTCCGGTGCCCACGGACATGCCATGGGATTTCAATACAATGGCCGCTTGCGCCCGCAGGAACTGCTGTTACGTACCGATGGCAGAGTTGAACTGATCCGCCGTGCTGAAACAATGGCCGATTATTTTGCCACTCAGAACTTTAGCAGTGACGAATTTATCCCGACAAAATAATGTAAGGAATATGTCGATGACCGAGTTTGAAATTCACTACCAAAAAGGCACTGAATACGGTGAAACCATAGTTTCAGCCGAATATCCAGAGCAAGCACGACAAAAATTTCTATTGGAATGTACTGACAAAAACGTGGTGGTGTTATGTGTGTTACGCCACAATATAGACCGCTAAATTATTTGAGGCCACTATGGTTCTCCACCCTGCTTACAAAACAATAAATAACTGTTTCAACACCGTAGAGCATGCCTTTGAGGGACTAAAAGGGCAACGTTATGTTAGCACACTGTTGGTACTGATCTTTATTGGTGGGTTACTCAGCATACAGGCTAACCTGTTCGGCTGGTTGCCAGCCCAAATTGCGGTACACACCCCGACCAATCACCTCAAGGCCATCGAACTGGTGTTTACCATCGTGTTAGCATGGGAAGCCGTCGGGTTGATCTTCAGCTTAGCTCATTCAGTATCTATATCGGTGGGTAAGCAGGTGGAGATACTCTCATTAGTTTTATTGAGAAACATCTTCAAGCAAATCTCCCATATGCAGGAACCAATCATATGGGAAGAAGTTTCAGCCATTATCCTCAACATTGCAGCACTGGCGTTCGCATCATTGATTATTTTTATCATTCTGCACTTTTATTATCGCCAAATTGAACCAAAAAACTTTATTGACGATGACCATGAAACAAAGCGGTTTATCATAACCAAAAAGCTTATAGCCCTGCTATTGATGGTTACTTTCGTCATAATTTTAGTGGGCAACTGGTGGAACAGCTTATTTTTTCATCAGGTCGATAGAACATTCGAAACCTTTTTTACCCTGTTGATTTTCAGCGATATCCTCATCATGCTGATATCAATGCGCTATAGATCCTGCTACAGGGTTGCATTTCGCAACAGCGGCTTTGCCGTCGCCACCCTAATGATCAGAATTGCCCTGATAACACCGCCGATATACAGTGCAGCAATCGGCGTTGCGAGTGCCCTGTTCATCCTCGGCATTCGCTTTGCTTACACCCACTATATACCGTCTGGCTATCAACAACGGCGTGAAGACATGCGCCGCAAAAATTGCCACAAATAAATTATTTTACGAGGAGAAACAATGAACACCAATTCCCCAGACAAACAAGGATTTTTCGGCGAATACGGCGGTCAACAACTGCCCCCGGAATTAAAACAAGTGATGGACGATATCTCGGCTGCTTACGACGAGATAAAAGATTCCGATGATTTCAAAAATGAGCTCAACGACCTGCAACGTCACTACGTTGGTCGTCCCAGCCCAATCTACTTTTGCCGCCGCCTTACTGAGCAACTTGGTGGAGCAGAGATATACCTAAAACGGGAAGACTTAAATCACACCGGTGCCCATAAAATAAATCACTGTCTCGGCGAAGCGCTGCTGGCAAAAAAAATGGGTAAAACCAAAATTCTGGCGGAGACTGGTGCCGGACAACACGGTGTGGCTCTGGCGGCAGCCAGCGCTCTAGTGGGGATAAAATGTGAAATCCACATGGGGGAGATTGACATTGAAAAGCAGGCTCCCAACGTCCTGCGCATGAAACTGATGGGTGCTAATGTAATTCCGGTAGCCCGTGGAACCAAATCTCTAAAAGACGCCGTTGACAACGCGTTTGAAGAATACCTGAGCGATCCTCAAAACTTTTTCTATGCTATCGGCTCCGTAGTTGGCCCCCACCCTTTCCCGCAAATGGTACGAG
Organism: Desulfobacteraceae bacterium 4572_35.1; assembly: GCA_002084705.1. Taxonomy (GTDB): domain Bacteria; phylum Desulfobacterota; class Desulfuromonadia; order Desulfuromonadales; family Desulfuromonadaceae; genus Desulfuromonas. The sequence goes on along the minus strand of NBLX01000001.1, from coordinate 2,083 downwards.
ACTTCCAAAAGATTGTCGGCATAGAAGCGCGTGAACAATTTCAAGAGATGACCAATAGCCTGCCCGACACTCTGGTAGCCTGCGTCGGTGGTGGCAGTAACGCCATGGGTCTGTTCACCGCTTTTCTCAACGATAAAGAGGTAAACATGGTTGGCGTAGAACCATCGGGACTAGGTCTCGACACCCCTGACCATGCCGCGACCATCTCCAAGGGGTCACCCGGGATAATTCACGGCATGCGTTGCTACTTATTACAAGATGATGCTGGCGAACCACTGCCGGTATACTCCATCGCCTCCGGTCTCGACTATCCCGGCATTGGTCCTCAACACAGTTATTTGAAAGATATCGGTCGCGTTCAGTACGAAAGCGCAACAGACAAAGAATGCCTGAACGCTTTTGTAATGCTCTCACGTACCGAAGGGATAATCCCGGCGCTGGAAAGTGCTCATGCCGTGGCTCATGCGATACGGATAGCACCACAGATGGCTGGTAAAAAAATCCTGATCAATCTAAGTGGTCGCGGCGATAAAGATATCGACTTTGTCGCTGACAAGCTCAACCTGTAAAATGATCTCCATCGCTGGCTGGTGGCGACAATTAAGATTGCGTCTGACCGGTAAGGAATTGATCCTTACCGGTCATTGCCGCCAATGCGGGGCCTGTTGCCGCCGACTACAACTGGAGGAATCTAAGCGATGGCTCCGTTCCAAACGAACCTTTGAACGGCTGGTAAAAAACGAGCCTCAGTTCTCCCGCTTCAAAATTATCGGCCGAGACCAGCAGGGGTTGCTGGTCTTCAACTGCACAATGCTCGCTAGCGACAATCGCTGTCTTGACTATGCCAACCGACCCCAACTATGTCGCGATTTCCCCAACAAGGGGATATTTCTTTGCGGCGGTTCTCTGCCAGCAGGTTGAGGGTTCACCCTGAGTGAGGGAGTTCCCTTCGCTAAAATTCTGCATCAGCAACAAAAAAGAAACAACGACTCCAGCCCTTGATCAATTCTTTTATCCAAACAATTAGCTACGTAGGTTTAAAATATCACCTCTGGTTTGAAAGTGGTCAAAGTGGTCAGGTCTGCTGTTGACTCTGAATTTATCGAAAAAATCAGGGAGCGTTTTGATTTTTCAGTACAGGATAAAGAGCTATCAAATCTGCAGGTCTTATCAGTAGATGAACATTCGGTGATGGCAGCGGTCTGTGCTGTTTGCCATGTTGAGCGGGATCAACTATTTAAGATGCAACGTGGTGTGGCCAATGTGCCGAGAGATTTGACGATATATGTGCTCAGGGCGCACAGTTCGAAGACACTAAATGAGATAGGTTCAATCTTTAATATTAACCGTTACAGTACAGTGAGTACGGCTATTGCCCGTATTCAGGGTTCGCTGAAGCAGGAGTCAGTTGTACAGGAAATGTATGGTAAAGTTTGCCAACAGCTCAAGGTAGGTCAACCGAAGATTTGACCCCTTCTCTTGCTTTAAAAGAGAACGCACCAGAATATGTAAAAAAAGTACTCCGTAATCACTTCAAGAACAAAATCAGCTAATCGGGTAGCCGGAGGTTTTTCTCCCCCGCCCCCCACACCACCCTGCATGCGGCTCCGCACAGGGCGGTTCATCAACCATGGTGAAATGCAATCCAACCTCTCGTAGGGCAAACAGCTCTTGCCTTTTGCTAGTTGTTAACGCCATACCCACAACATGGTTTTCTGGCGGTGATCTTCCAACGGGGGACTTTCACACCATGAGTTCATGCCCATGCTGGATGTACACAAGGCGCTACACTACACGCGGACAATTTTTCCGCTGTGCTCCAAGCATGCCAGTGAACTCAATCGTTATTTTTCTAACTACATTCATTGCTTTACTTCTTGACTCGTACTCCAGTGGAGTATATTATTGAAACATGATTACTGTTGCCGAAACAGAGCCCTTTCAAAAAAAATAGCTAAATTACTTTCTCTCGAAGAAAGGTATGATTTGATTACGTACCTATCAGAGCATCCAAGTACTGGCGATATTATTCAAGGAACTGGTGGTATTAGAAAGCTCAGGTGGGGCAAGAGCTCTAAAGGTA
>NBLX01000089.1 GCA_002084705.1 Desulfobacteraceae bacterium 4572_35.1 | reverse complement strand
CAAACACTCCAGCAAGCGCACCATCGCCTCGGTATCCAGATGACAATATGCCAGTAAATTTTTACGAATCTCTGCCAGTTTTTTAGGATCGTTCTCTGCACACATTAAATGATACGCCGCCATCGCCATTCCGCCATCAGCAATTGCCATCCCTTTATAGCTAAGGTCAGGCACAAACGCCGGCAGCACTTTTTTGATTGAACTTGAACCTTCCTGTTGCCAAGTGTACGCCCATCTCTTTTTGAAGGGAATGATAAGATCGCGAACGTGCTGGATAATATTGTTCAGCCCATCAGCATGGGCAGGAAAATCCCTGGCAAGTTCAGATAGTCGTCCGTTCTCGAAGGTCATGTAATAGGTGAGCACACAGGCATCTTCCGGGATATCCCGTAGTAGGCCTGCTATTAATTCAGGTCGTGGGTCGCTACCGGGAACAGCTAGATATTCACGGTGTTCGATCGGCCCGTCTTTTTCTCGTTGAATGTGGATAGAATATTGAAATGGCATCTGCTGGTAAGGTCTTGATTCATCAAATAGTGGAACGGGAGCCATGAAAGTTTCAAAATCGAGGTGTACCAATGGGAACCACAGCTCATCAAGAAAGCCTGTAATTTTATCGCGATCGATATGTTCACCCTTGTTCAGGTGCTTTTCGACCTGCATGCGCTGGGTACGATTCAATTTATCCAGCGGCAGATCGGCCATGCGTTGCATGCCACTGTGGTAATAGTCAAATTTATCAATGCCACGACCGTTAAGTTTAAATACAGAGTCTTTGGGGACATCCTGCCAGCAGTGCCCGTGAAAATCACATGGGTATGGCTCTGAACATTGAGAACCGATGTTGGTTTCCGGCATCTCTTCCGCCAGCATATTGCGCAGCTCGATGACCCCGTTTACCACTTCATCCTGTTTTTTCTTCGCAATCTCAGTCAGATCGGTGATCGAAAACAGTTTGTCAATCTCAATATCACCGCTGCGGGTGTAGCCACTATCCAGATGTATTAAACCGACCTTGCTAATATTAAGACCATTATTGTTTAACACGTAGAGTTGCAGAGCGACGTCATCCTTATAAACCGCTTTGATTTTGGTCGAACCTTTTACTTCATAAAGATCCCATACCTCGCCGTTGCGGTGGAGGATATCAACCTTGATGAAGATGCCATCATGGTCAAACGATGCTTCATATATGGTATCGCAACCTTGTTCGATAGATTTTTTGGTCAAGGCAATTTGTTCCTGAATCGACAAGCCGTCATAGGGGATCATCACACCACCGGGGAAAAGATTGCATGCGAGTTCTCCGACAGCCGTCCCGGCACCAAAAATGGCTAGTTGCTGGCCGCTTACCTTATCCTTGAGTTCATTGCGATGCTTATGAAGCCATAATGATTTAGGGCATTGCTTACCGCGAATATATAACCCCTTACTCAGACCTTGTCCCATGATTTATTTCCTATCCTTTGGGTTGTAGATATTATGCAGACCTTCAATCGTAGTGCTAATTGATTGGCGTAAACTCTCAGGCTCAAGAACTTCAACCTGTGTCCCCAACCCTAGCAGCCACCATTTTAGTTGAGCCGTCTCGATGACGCTGGCCTCAACCAAAAAACCGCCTGATCTCTTAGATATTATCTGATCTTCAGCGAGCTTTCGTTCTTCAAGATGTCGTGCCAGCCATTTGTTCGCCAGCAATCTGATGCGAATTTGTCCTTGTTGGCGCGGGAAGTCAAAATTCCCCTCAGCAATATACTTATCAAGACAAAAGGTGTCGTTACACTTGGCCGGTTGATCCAACTTCTTAGCATCACTTATTCGGTGCAATGCAAACTGACGAAAATCTGGATAATCCCAGACTGTTGCGACGAGATAGATGATTTCACTATCAAACACCAGACCTAGAGGGTGAAGTTTACGTTTGGTAGATGATTCGTCCCCAATACTTCGATAGCTAACCTCTAGTTGCTTTCCTTCAAGCACAGCCTGAAACACCTCGTCGAGTACATGATCGTTAATTGTTGGTGAAATAAGATGCTGTTGACGAGAGATACGCGCCACTCTGCGTGGCCACCATCCAACACCAGTTTCACTAATTTCATCAAGCAACTTATGAGCATGGGCCACATATGGTTGCAGTGCCCTGACGCAGGTTCTGGGGAGCATTTCCGCCAAATACTGTTCCGATAATCTCAACGTTAGTGCGGTAGTGCTGTCCATTGTTGGTAAAGCAAAAAGTTCAGCACTATCACTCCATTTCCATCCAGCAGGATTTTTGTGGTCAGAAATTATTGGGAATTCACCAGAGAGAGTACCAAGGTTTCGCTGGACAGAACGTAGAGTCAGAGTGATCCCCTTCTGGTGCAATTTTTCAAGGATCTCATTAGTTCCTTGATTACGTTTGGTAAGAGTTCTTAGAATTTGCCATTGAGTTAATGTGGCCATTTTTTTACCTCCTGGCTCAATAGTAATAAACCTGAACGACGTTTTGCGTCGCGCGCAAACAGTATCAAAAACTACAAGTTCATACGACTCATTTCGTCGTGTGTTTATGCAACTCTTGATTCAGAACAAAAAAGGAGGTGTTGATGATCAACATAGAGATGATTGATACGTGTTATCCACAGTGGTTGCTGGGTGAAACGATAGAGTTTAAAAACAGCAGTAAAAGGTATTTGGTTTGTGCTATTACGCACACAACTTTGTTGATCGGTAAAGGTGATGGCATTTTACGAACGCTCAAAAATACGACGCAAATGATTATTGCAGAAAAACTTAGCGATGATGTTGATTGCGACAACTTGTGGACATTTAAAGGGCAGGGGCTTGATGTGATGAGAGCGTCGTTTTGATGTCAATGAAGAAATACCACCCTTCCTTCCTAAAGAGGGAGATGAGATGCGGTGTAAATTCGCTCGAAATACGTATAAGCGGTGGATGAAAGATAATCGGTCACGATTCAAGTATGATCCTTACACGATCAAACTGCCAAAAACATATAAAAATAAATATCACTATTTTGTGCTGAGATTCGCTGGGATCGTTGATGAGGTCGTATGTCTTATGAGAGATGAAGGTGCTGAAATTTGGGTGGTAAATAGGGCACTGAACTTCAATGACGATGATTATTTCTGGGACATTCTAATGGAGTTTGAGCTGATACCAAAAAAAACTGACGATGGTTTATATTATTGTGAGCTGTGTAGCTTCTACCATGATCAAGAGGGGGTAACCGATTCAACCTATTACCTAACTCTTGAGGCTCTTTGGGAAGATCATGTCCTTGAAGAGCTGTTGAGGTGGGTTAACAGTCTGAACCATAAGACCTGGATTGGTTTCTATGAAAATGGTGCAGATCTTCGCAATGAACCTGAAGCTGAAGTGGAGGCCAAAACGAGAAAAAACTACCACACATGTATTCCAGTAGTAAAGAACATGCGCGATAGTGCTTGAGTTATATGGGTAATGTAAACATCGAGTTTTCTTGTGGAATCAGACTTATAAATTGTCGAGAGTAAATGGTCCGTTGGTTCTTGTGAGTGATGAATCCATGCTGCGACAATGATTCGACTTACGAGAAAAGCACCACTCATGTGCATACGACGTGATCCGTCGCTTATAGAAGATCCGAACCTAAGGATAAAAAGGGAAGAATATGTGTGGATACTGTACGGAGGCATACGTTTATGATTTTTGGGAACGACAAAAAAAGGGGGTGCCTCTTCGATTCGGTGATCCCGTAGCTGTTGAATTTTTATTTCAGGAAACAAGTAATCCATTACATGCTGTTGAAAGGTTCACGGTTGCTGCTCGGCGTAGAAAGATTGTGACATGGCTACCACTAGATGATGTTTTGATATGTCGAGCTGTGGATCTTGTATTGGATGGTGGACCAGGATCGCCTTCTTATCAGCGGTTTATAAAGAAGAAATTCTTTAAGCAAGAGGTGGTAAAGCCATGCCGTGGAAACACTCAAGTTAAAACCAACAGTTTTGCTAGTAGGTTCGAATTGCACCGTTTGGTTCACTTGTACGAAGTTGAAACATGGACATCGAAGGGCTCAATCCAAAAATTATTAGAGATAGCTGCAGTCAAAGATGAAACACTAACTGTCCTACGTAATTATATCCGCTGGTGGTTGAAGGGTGAGAACCTTAAGATTGATGACATCAATAAAGATAATGATGGTGCCGCAGTTTTTGAAATTGTTTCCAGTGAAGCCTATGAAGAATTTGAATTTTTTTTCCGCGCGATATGGTTCAGTCTTAACTTTATCGGACGATTTCAAGCTGGTAAAAATATACTCAAGGAAATTGTGAGAAATTGCCCGATAGCTACACCGTTACCAGATGGCAAAGACCTTTGGATTCAGCGCCGAGCTGCACTTATGTTGTTTGATTATGATGGTATTGCCCCTTTTCTTGAACAGGGATGCCGAGTATCTTTACTATATTATCTACATTTGCGAAGAGGATTGACACTTGAACAGATGGACTTAATAGCATTAGCAGCAGAATCATTACCTCAGGGTGCATTCATAGATGATGAAGTTCGATTGCAGGATTGGCTTAAATTTTCCGGAGGTCCGTTGTTATTTAGCCGATGATAGGCCGAAGAATAACGTTAGCAAGCTAATTATCGTATCAGTAATGGAGTGCAGCAGAATTGACTTGACCCAGGTAGATGTAAGAACGCGGAATGGATTGAGCAAAACATGGATAATGGGTCGTGGTGGCGTGAATAGGAGAAATGGGGAGGAGAGATAGAATGAGAAGTATAAAAAAACTGACTGCTGATATTGTTTGTGCACTGGATCGAAATAGGAATGGTGAAGAAGATGTTTGCGATTCAGCATCACTCATGAAGATGATTATATCTAAGGATGATTCATTATTTTCTGCGCTTGTTCGTGTGTTGAATACTGATGTTATAGAGGACAAAGGTAGGATAGATATTATTGTTAGATGTTTAGGGTTAGATACGTTTTCAGAGGGATTCAATGTAATGCTGTATTTTGTATATGAAGAGTGTGACTCACTGGAAGCAAAAAAGAAGGCGACTGAGTTTTACGCTGGCTGCATATGTAAGGTTAGCGGTTCCTTTTGCATTGAGCATGTACCTGAGATTGTATATTTTTTCTTTCCGGTAAAAACTGTATACCAAGGCGATATTGATGCTGCTAATAATGCATTTGATTCTTATCTTGAGCGTATTGGTGATTTCCCGAGGAAGAAGCAAGTCCACCCGATACAATTGTTGACGGTGAAATTATATTTATGATGTTTTTAATCTGTTAGCTCTATTGACGACAAGCTCAACTTAATGTCATAATAGCAGATTCAGCTTATTCATTGCCAACTCGTTGCACAGCATGTCCCTTAACAACTTTGCCATCGCTGTTTCAACCAACACATTCTCATCTTAATTCCTTATTCTTTTTTTGTTATTACAATATATCATTGACACTGCTTTTTATTGTTACTACAATAACATTATGAAAATCGACTTTGACCCAGATAAGAACCAGCGCAATATTGATGAACGTAGAATCCCTTTTGAGTCGGTAAGAAGGTTTGAATTTAATACTGCAGTTATCTGGAAAGATGACCGCCGTAACTATGGAGAAACACGATATTGCGCTCTTGGGTATATTGGCGAACGTATCCACCACTTGACATTTACATATCGAAGTGACGTTATTCGAGTAATCAGTTTGAGAAAAGCCAACCAACGAGAGGTGACTAAATATGCCAAAACTTAAGCCCGAGACCATCATCCCAACAGATGAAGAAAATAATACGATTAATGAACAAGCGCGTAGTGACGACACGGTTCTTACTGATCAACAATTGGCAACAATGAAATCAATTTCTGAATTTCCTGAACTGCGTGCACTGGCGAAACTTGGCAGACCTCACAAAATGAACCCGAAGCAATCGACAACCATCCGCTTGGATGCCGAAGTTCTCGTTTTTTTTAAACAACATGGCAAAGGGTGGCAAACCGAAATTAACGCTATTCTTCGTGATTACGTACAAGAACACCGGACATAGCCAGAAGAGGGTCGTATAGTTGAGGAAACTAGAGACCCCTGCCCTGCACACTCTATATTTGGCTTAAGCATTGGATGGTTCATCAACCATGATGAACCTTAATTCACCCTTTTCATAATACAAATTTATTTGTTAGTCGAGCAATATGATAACTTCAAGTTCAAGATTATTCCACCTCATAGTTTTCGACAAATAGGTCAGCTATCCGCTCCAAAATTCTCGTAAATCGGGTCTCAAGCCGTCTATTTCTCGCTACGCCTCCTATTCTCGGACAACTTCCTAGACATTCGCCTACGAGGTCGGTACAATCTCGCCAAAATCGCCCAACTAGGCTAAGACGTTCACGGAGGAAGAAAAATGGCATCTCACAATAATGCACTTTGGCAAACTGTAACTTTCCTGTTTTTAAGTAAATTCATACGACAAGCCAATGTCGAATTTGGACAAAAGCAACTTATCAATGCAAAAAATGTTGAATTGGCGCAAAAATTTGCTGAGATGGTTGGTGATGCCACTGAAAACTCAAAAATCAAGCTCGCCCTACTCAAAGGACTTAAGCAGGTTGAAAAAGGGGGCTGGTTACAACGGATCGATGAAAACACCCTGTCAATGAACGATGCTGGCTTTGAAAAAATGCAGACCGAGTTGCAAACCGCGATGATGAAAATTGCTCGAGATTTTCCCGATTCGGCTCCGCAGAAACAACCTGCACCGACGATGCAGTAAAGAAAACTCAAAACAAAGCGGCCCCACAATAATATTCATTGTGGGGCCGCTTAATTTTTCCCTAACGACACTCTTTAGCTATTAACAACAACGCTTCAAAATTGAAGCAATCACGTCATTGCTATACTCAGTGAGTCCCCATTTTTGGGCGAGCATGGTGGCATTCTCGGCAATGGCAGGGATATCGCCTGCTGGGATACCCCCTGCTTCAAGAGTGACAGGGCTATCGATTTTAGCAAACCACCCTTTCAATGCGGCAATACCCGCCTGCGCCCGCTCCTGCTCATCACCCTCATTGCAACCAAATACGCGCTCGGCAAACTGAGCAAACTTTGCCGGTTGTTGCTCCGCTTTGTAAGCCATCCAACCTGGGATCACAATCGACAAGCCTGCGCCATGAGCGATGTCGTACAAGGCACTCAGGGAGTGTTCGATCATATGATT
>NBLX01000088.1 GCA_002084705.1 Desulfobacteraceae bacterium 4572_35.1 | reverse complement strand
ATCGTTAAAAGCTGCACGGCAGGTGGGTTCTAGACTTTGACTCTCGTAAATTGTTGCTCAATCCATACTATAGTGGACCCCATATTTCGGACAATAGTTTAAGATGGTAGCCTGCGAAATAAAAGGAGCAGGCAATGAGCGAAAAAAAACGTAAATGTTTCACCAGCAAATTTAAGGCGAAGGTTGCCATTGAAGCGATTCGTGGCATTAAGACCGTGAATGAAATTGCTCAGGAATTTGGTGTTCATCCAACTCAGGTCGGTCTATGGAAAAAAGAATTGCACGAGCAGGCTTCGAATGTTTTTGATACTAAACGTGGTCCCAAGCCCGATCCGTCAACTAGTTCAGAGCGACTCTACTCTGAGATAGGGCGCTTAAAGATGGAACTGGACTGGCTTAAAAAAAAGTCAGGGATAAGCCAATAGAGGAGCGTCGGCTATGGATAGATCGGTACGACACCTTAGCTATAACCCGACAATACGCCTTGGCTGGTGTTAACCGTTCCACAATATACGCGCCACAATCGATCATCAAACCGAATGAACAAGAATTGCTACTACTGGCTGAAATTGACGCTGAATATACACGTCATCCATTTTTCGGTAGCCGTAAGATGGTGGTGTATCTGCGAGGCAAAGGACATCTAATCAACCGAAAGCGGGTTCAACGGCTAATGAGCATATTGGGCTTGGCAGGTATGGCACCGGGGCCAAATACTAGCCGTCCGCATCCGCAAAATAAGATCTATCCGTACTTGCTCAGAGGCGTAAGTGTGATACGCCCCAATCAGGTATGGAGCACAGATATCACCTATATTCGTCTAACGCGCGGATTTGTGTATCTTGTGGCAGTAATCGATTGGTATTCGCGCAAAGTACTAGCATGGCAATTATCAAATACGCTTGATAGCGGATTTTGTGTAGAGTGTCTCGAACAGGCGCTAAGCAGATATGGCGTCCCTGATATTTTCAATACCGATCAAGGGTGTCAATTCACGAGCGATGCGTTTATCAGCGTCCTCAAGTTGCATCAAATTACAATCAGCATGGATGGTCGTGGTCGAGCATTAGACAACATCTTTGTGGAAAGGCTATGGCGAAGCGTCAAGTACGAAGATGTGTATATGCGAGGCTATACTGACATGCCGGAATTGCAGTCAGGATTAGCTAACTACTTTGAATTTTACAACACAGAAAGAACTCATCAGTCACTAAATTACAGTACGCCAGACCAAGTTTACGAAACAGCAACCGGAGGTGGAGCACTAATTGTAGATAAGTTCGGCAACAACAAAGATAAATACTCTCTAAAAAACGGGGCAACAACATTCAGTTGCATATAGCCAGCTACAATCTTAAATTCAATGAAATATTGTCTTGACCAACGGGTCCACTTTAGTGACCATTCGCCAATACCGGTGTTTGCCATCTCATCGAGCAACTTATGAGCATGTGTCATATATGGTTGCAGCGTCCTGACGCAGCTTTTAGGTAACATTTCTGCCAAATACTGTTCAGATAATCTCAGTGTTAGAAAATGCCAGTAGGGTCAGTTCTTGAATTGCAATATTTCTCTGACAAATGTGGCGACACAAGAGCTGACCCTACTGCTTGTGCTAAATGATCCTCTTATTCTCACCCCTCAAAGCTGAGGAGGTTGACAGGATGATAACCACAGTTTACACTTGACGTATGTTTGAAATTATCAAAAGTGAAACCTTTGACTACTGGCTAACACTCTTGCGCAACAAACGGGCAATCAGCCGCATCAACGCTCGCTTACGCCGAGTTACGCTGGGGAATTTGGGCGATATTGCTCCCGTGGGCGATGGTGTTTCCGAAATGCGCATCTTTTACGGCCACGGTTATCGGGTTTATTTTATCACGCAAAGCCACGAGTTTATTGTGGTGCTATGCGGTGGCGAAAAAGCCAGCCAAAACAAAGATATCAAACAAGCCAAAGAGCTAGCAAACGAATGGAGGGTGTAATCATGGCCGAACAATTTTCTCGCTGGGACGCTGCGGACTACCTAAACACACAAGAAGATGTTCGCTTTTATCTGGAAGATTGCACAGCGGAGGATCCCGGTGATGGCTCCCTGATAAGAGCAGCACTATTCGATATCGCCCGAGCTGGCAACATGAGCCAACTGGCACGCGATGTAGGTATCAGCCGCGAGGGGTTATATAAAGCTCTATCGGATAAAGGAAACCCGTCGTTTACCATGGTACTAAAGGTGGTCCGCGCTCTAGGGTTGGAGTTGCACTTTAGCGAAAGCAAGATCTGAGAGGGTGTAAATTAGATCTTTATTTTCTCCCTTTTTCCCCTTGTTGCCAATTCCAAAAGAAGATATAAACGGCACAGCGTTTAGATTTGCATAACCAGCCTCTTGGAATGTCATTCAGGCAAGCAGAGAGCAGCAGTCAGCACCTCACCTTGACGGATACCAGCCTATGAATCATGTTATTTCTGAGCAGACCAGAAGTTGTGCCTTTGAATTAAAGGGTCGCTCGCAAAATATTATCACATTGCATATATTGGAAACCGATAACGAGATACTCATCGCGCAATTAAAGGAACAACTTTCCCGCAGCGCTAGTTTTTTCAGTAATACTCCGGTTGTTCTTGAATTGTCAGCCATTGCAGAACGTAATGATGTTGTTGATTTTGAGTTACTGGTTTCAACTTTGAAGCAGTTGGGTTTGGTTCCCATCGGCATTCAGGATGGTAATGAATTGCAACAGCAGGCAGCCCGCCGAGCTCATCTGAACCCTCTTGAAATTGCTTCAGCTCCTGGCCAATCCAGTTCTCCCAAAAAAACGATTTCGCAAACAACTCGTGTTATCACCTCTCCGGTGCGTTCGGGTCAACGTATTACTGCTCCTGGTGATTTAGTAATTTTTTCTTCGGTTAATTCTGGAGCGGAAGTGTTGGCAGAGGGCAGCATTCATATATATGGTGCTCTGTGTGGTCGTGCTCTTGCCGGCGGTATGGATAATCTGGAAGCTCGGTTATTTTGTCTGCAATTTAATCCAGAACTGTTTGCTATTGCTGGCCATTATTTGGTTAATGATGATATTGCCAAAGAAAAGCTGGGCAAAACCGCACTGGTTAGTTTTAATGGACAACTGACTATTGAAGTTATGGGGAAATTTACCCCGGAAAACTAAACTATAAATCAGCTAACTTGTTATCCTAAAGGAGAAAGTCACCGTGGGAAAAGTTATTGTAGTAACCTCTGGTAAAGGGGGGGTAGGAAAAACCACAACTAGTGCCGCATTTGCTGCAGCTTTAGCCAAGCGGGGGTTTCGAACCGTCGTTATGGATTTTGATGTTGGATTGCGTAATCTCGATTTGATAATGGGTTGTGAACGGCGGGTTGTCTACGATCTGCTTAATGTAATTCATGGCGAAGGTTCATTGAATCAGGCCTTGATCAAGGATAAGCGTCTGGAAAATCTCTACATATTGCCCGCATCACAAACTCGGGATAAGGATGCCTTGTCTCTGGAGGGGGTTGAACGGGTGATTAATGAACTCAAGGAACGTTTTGACTACATTATATGTGATTCTCCGGCAGGGATTGAAAAGGGCGCTGTTGCCGCTATGTATTACGCTGATGAAGCGTTAATTGTTACAAATCCAGAAATCTCTTCGGTGCGTGATTCTGATCGTATTATTGGTATGCTGGCAAGTAAAACCATGCGTGCCGAACAGGAGATGGAACCGGTAAAAGAGCATCTGATTGTCACTAGGTACAATCCAAAACGGGTTGATAATGGCGACATGCTTAGCGCCGAGGATGTTCAGGAAATTCTTGCTATCCCTTTTTTGGGGGTGATTCCAGAATCAAAATCGGTATTGGTAGCTTCTAACTCAGGAGTTCCGGTAACTTTAGAAGAGCAAAGCGATGCCGGTGCTGCTTACTACGATGTTGTTGACCGTTTTTTAGGTGAAGAACGTCCCTACCGATTCATGCAAGTGGCCAAGAAGGGTATTTTATCCCGCCTGTTTGGGAGCTAGATCATGAAATTTTTCGATTTTTTTCGTTCATCTAATTGTAATACTGCATCAGTAGCCAAAGAGCGATTGCAGATTATTGTTGCCCACGAGCGCAACCATGCGGCCAGCCTTGATTTTTTGCCGCAGTTACAACAGGATATTCTCAGGGTGGTGAGAAATTATATCTCCATTGATGAAGAGCAAGTTAAATTGTCTCTGGATAGTAGTGGTGATGTTGAGGTTTTGGAACTCAATATTTCATTGTCTGATCAGGACGGTTAGTGACACAGTTGATTTTTAAAAGTAATCCTTTTTGATAAGCTATTCTTTGAAAATAAGGGAATTACCCAAAATCCGAAATAGAAAATGAGTGCGCCAAGTAAGCTGGTGCAGGCAAGCTGGACAAGCCAGTCTGTGTAAAGGTTAACCACCAGCACGGTACGGAACCATGCGTATGAGGCGGTAACAAATCATGCGAAGCCATGGGAAAGGAGTTCGTCAGCCACAACGCAATTGAAGGTATTGAGCCCAGAAATTACTCTTGTTGCAGTCGGGTCAAAGGTTTTATGTCCTGGAAACCAGAATCCGAATAGTCGCCAAGGTGAGACTATTCGGGCGCGCCGGGGTCCAGGTCCGTGGCGGGTGAGCAAACTGTTTGGGGTGCTATACTCCATTCCTGTTAGGCTATTGGTCTCTTAGGCTGGTGGTATTGCAATTCAACTGACTTTTAAGCCATGTGTTGAGGTCACTTATGATTTGTTGGGTGGCGAGGTTTAGCGCTGTGGCGCCGCCGGATGCATCGCAGGTTGGTGCCGCTACTGTGGCGATAAATTCTCGACTGCTTATCAGAGATTTTTTCAGATTGTCTATCAGATAAAAGTGTATGCGGATAACTCCGAATGATGTTTGATCGGTATTAATATGGTGGCTGAAATCGTACAGGGTGCTTTCGAGTAACAGGTTGGTAGTTGCACTTGAGTTTGTGGGTAGTATTGAGATTAATTGATTATTTTGTTCCAGTGCTGATTGAAGTAGTTGCTGTAATAGCGTAACCGGTGCATCGCTCCAGTGGCTGTATAGATAGCTGTTTCTGCTGTATTGATTGTCGCTGTAGATGATTTTAGTGCTGGTAAACGGTTGTATGCTGCGGATGGCTGCTAGTTTCAAGGTTTGTAGATGCTTGCTGCTCCCCCCGTTTTTTTTGGAGTTGATCGTGTCAGCAGCAGCAGTAGTGGTGTTGGTGATGGTATAGACGCTGGTGACCGGTACGTTGGTGTACGCACAAGCGCTACATAAAATTATGCAGAAGAGCGTTGTTAATAGGTAAATTTTATTTTTCATTATAACCGTCCTCTCCTGGTCCTGGTCTTGGTGTGCTGCGCTTGAATAACAGGTCTGATGGGTTGGATGCTATGGTGTAAACAGTGTTGCGCAGTTCGCTCGACAACAGTTCAAGCTCGTATGTTAGTTGATTGAAGGATTTGAGGCTATGGTGCAGGTCTCGGCTGATATTGTCTCCCGTTGAGGCGTAATTTTTTGTCAGCATATCGGACATTTTCTTGACGCTGGATGATGCTTCCTCAACGCGATTAGAAGCAGCGCATACTTGTTCTTCCATGATAACAGCGCCGGCCACTGCTTTCATTATCCCCGGCAATTTCCCCCTTATCTCCTGAACGAGGAGTTGAGATTCTGCCAAAGCTTTACTCATGTTATCCAAGTTTTCATCGCTTAGTAGTCGATCAAATTTATCCAGAGCGATAGCGGATTTTATTGCCAGCTCGCGTAATGATTCATCTATTTGGGCATAGGTTGAGGGTGTGGCCGGGATAATGGGGATTTGATCGCCGTTGTGCTTGATCAAGGGGGCGTTTTTGCTACTACCCACGAGCTCGATGAAGGTTAGACCGGTTATGCCGAATGATTGCAGTTTGGCTTTGGTGTCCTCCTTGATGGGGGTGCCACGATTGATTAGTAGCAACAGCTCAACTTGTTCTGAATTGTGTGGATTGATGTCAATATCTTTCACTGTGCCAACATTTACGCCGCGATATTTTACCGAAGCGTCAGTGCTCAGCCCGGCGACCGATTCTGACATGTAGACATAGTAGCGGTCGAAGTTCTGGTTTCCGCCGTTTTTCCCCAACCAGTAGGCAAAGATGATCAATCCGGCAGTCAACAGAACAACGAACAGACCGACTAGGGTATAGTTGATTTTACTTTCCATTATTCCTCCGTAACTGCCCCCGGTTGCCACCAAAAAACTGGCTGACAACGGGGTGAGGGTTGTTCAGGATATCGTTGATATTACCTTCGGCAACAACTCTTTTTTCGCCGAGCATGGCCAGACGATTGACAATTGACCAGATGGAATCGAGATCGTGGGTCACTATAACCACGGTCAGGTTGAGCAGGTCGCGTAATTCGCTGATTAAAGCGTCAAAATCAGCGGCACCAACGGGATCAAGCCCAGATGTTGGTTCATCGAGAAACAACAACTGTGGATCCATTGCCAGCGCTCGGGCTAGCGCCGCCCGCTTAATCATGCCACCACTGAGTTGGGCCGGATACAGTTGTGCCGCCCTTGCGGGCAGCCCAACCATGTTGATTTTCATCTGGACAATATCATCAATTATTCTTTTGGGTAGATCGGTATACTCGTGCAACTTAATGGCCACATTTTCGGCCACGTTCAGCGATGTATACAGGGCTCCGCCCTGAAAAAGTACGCCCCAGTTTTGGCGCAGGGAGCTGGCTTGGTGTGGAGTGATTGTGGCCAGATCATGTCCCAGTACAGTGATGCTTCCCGCCTGTGGCTCTTGCAGCATGATCATCTCTTTGAGTAATGTCGATTTGCCTGAGCCACTGCCGCCGATCAGAGCGTAGATTTCGCCTTGATTGATACTTAAGTTGACACCATCGTGTACCAGGTTGTTACCAAAGGCGGTAACAATATCGCTGGCTGTTATTATGCTCGTGTCAGTCAAATTCCTAACTCCGTAAGGACGACCGAAAACAGGGCGTCGCAGGCAATGACCAGAAAAATGGCATTGACTACACTTATGGTGGTGTAACGACCGATGCTCTCAGTATTGTTAGACACCTGGAAACCACGAAAACAGCTGATGCCGGCAATGAGCCAGGCGAAGAATGGTCCTTTGATGATGCCTATCCAGACATGTTTGATCGCCAACACCCCTTGTAAACGGTGGATAAATTCTGCGTATGACAGCTGCAGATGGATATGCGAGATAAACATTCC
>NBLX01000087.1 GCA_002084705.1 Desulfobacteraceae bacterium 4572_35.1 | reverse complement strand
TTGCTTAGCAATCGCCGCCCAATATCAAGGGTGTCACTTGCTCGTTCTCGCAGATAGGCATCGTCCATTTTTGCGAAAGCTTCAGTGTATTGATTTATGATTTTTTTTAGCGCATAGGGTGCACTGTGACCGTTGCGGATCTCATTATTCATCTGATCGGTAAAACTGCGATCCTCAAGAATCATGAGGTGGGTGTGGAATATTGCCGCATCTTGTTCTGAAAGACGCTTAGCGACTCTTTTTTCAAGATATATAGTTTGAATGCGTGTTTCTTCAAGGGCATCATGGAGACGGCGTAGCTCTGTGTCGATGTCAATATCATCTTCATCGAATATGTCTGACATGCCACATTTGGCATCAAGAATGTGAGGCACCCCAGATATAACTCCGGGATAGGCAACAGTACCGCGCAATGCTGTTGTTTTGTTTTCAGCTGTAACTTCTTGCTCGTCAATAGCTGGTTTGCAATGGTTTTGCTCACGTATTGAGTTGAGCAAGGTAGCGTTGATTACAACGGTGGATATTTGAAAAGCTATGGTTGCTAAAGTGCTGATTTCGGAAGGGGAATACTTGTCTTTTTGTGAACTTTGCAGTGTTATGACACCTATGGGTTCGCGACGATTGAGCAATGGAATAGCGAGAAAACATTTGAACTCTTCCTCACCTGTTTCGCTAAAATATAGGTAGCGGGGATGTTTCTCCGGTTCAGTAATCGCGACTGGTTTTCCCTGCTCAATGGCCATGGTTGCCAGGCCTTCATTGGGGGCCATCTTGACGCTGTCAATAGCTTCTTTTGCTAGGCCATGGGTAGCGCGCAACCACAACATGTCATCGTCATTATCCAGCAGGTAGATTGAACATACCTCTGAATTCATACGTTTGGCAACCAGCTTAACTATGTTGTTTAAAGTTTCGTTAAGGTCATGAGACTGCAGAATTAGGCTGCTTATATCCTCTAGTGTATTAAGCCCAGAACGCATTGCTATTTTTTCTGTCATCATCAAAACTTGTAAACGTCGGAGCTCATGGATGGTCGCTGCAATTTATATATTTTCTGCGACCGTAGCCATGGCACTAACCCTCCTTGGGATTGATATGGTAGGCAAAAACTTTCATTTGATCAGAAATATCGTATTCGGTAGCCTGCTCTTTTAATACCTTGTAAACTTCTTGGCGCTCTTCATCGCTGTGAACATGACCCTGCAGACATATTTTTCCATTGTTGACACTTGTTTGGAGGTGATATCCGTGAACTGCTTTTGATTTGAGGATTTCAATTTCAATTTTTTTACATAGAATTAGGTCGCGTAATCTTTTTTTGTGTTCACTGTCGGAACACTGATTAGTTTCCTTAATCCCGGTACAGATCAGATCAACGGCCTTGTCTGTTGATATCCTGGTGGTGTTGATAGTTAATTCGTAGTAGTCGGCGTCGTTCCAATCACGGTTAAAGTAGTATTTAATAAATCCGGCGCGTTGTTGGTCGCTTTTGCGTACCAAGATGTGGGAAAGGTCAGGATCTATCCATTCGCGTTCAGCCCAGCGTTCCACCCTTGTTTCAAATGGAGCTACAATCCGCACTCTGAACACATTGTCAATACCACTAAGCAGGTCTTGTCCGCCACGACCATAAATTATAACATCACCCTTTAGGGCTTGTTCTAATACGATTTGCTCGATGAGATGTCGGTCAATCTCTAGATTGGAATCGAGGCTTTCAACGAAAGCAGGTGGTTTTTCATCGGCATTTTCTACAGCCTCGACGCTGAGACCATGACCGTGAGCGGCCTTGAGGATGGCCTCACCATCAATAAGTGTATATTCTAGTTTGTTCGCTAGCTTACGTGCAACTATTTGCCCACCACTGCCCATTTCGCGCGAAATTGTGATTATTGCCATTTCAATTTTCCACTAAACTAAAGTTGAATAGATAACTAATTTGAAAAACACAACGAATACTAGCAATTACATTCGTTGTTGACAAGATGTTACTCATGATTAAATTAGTAAGTTGGTTTATAGTCAAAGTAGTGCATTGAATCAAGAAAACGGATAGTGCGGCTTTTGGAGCGCATAACAATGGTGTGGGTTTGAGCTCCGCCGGAAAAATAACGTACGCCACGCAACAGGTCGCCGCTAGTTACCCCCGTGGCTGCAAAAAAAACATCACCGCTGGCCATCTCTTCGGCGCTATATACCTTATCGAAATCGGTGATTCCCATTTTGGGAGCACGCTCCCGTTCTTCGTCGGTGGTGAAGATTAACCGTGATTGCATGTCGCCGCCGAAGCATTTAACTGCAGCAGCAGCCAGGACACCCTCGGGTGCGCCACCAACCCCCATTACCATGTCGATACCACTGTCGATTATGCCTGTTGCAACTGCCGGAGCTACGTCCCCGTCGGATATCAGTTTTATGCGGGCGCCACATTTGCGTATATCTGCTACCGCTTTATCGTGGCGAGGTCGATCGAGGAGCACCACTGTTAAGTCTTCGAGACGACATTTTTTTGCCGCAGCTATCCGTTTCAGGTTAGAACTGGGCAGGTCATTGATGTTGATACAGCCGTATCCTGCGGGTCCGACAATTATTTTGTCCATGTACATATCGGGTGCGTGCAGAAAACCACCTCTGGGTGCCATGGCGATGGTTGCAATGGCACCGGGACCACCTTTTGAACATAGAATTGTTCCTTCGAGGGGATCAACGGCAATATCTACAGCACGCTGCCCGGGTTTGCCCACTTTTTCACCGATGTACAGCATGGGAGCTTCATCCATTTCGCCTTCGCCAATGACAACAGTACCGTCAATATCAAGGGTGCCTAAGGTTTGGCGCATGGCTGTAGTGGCAGCGTCATCGGCGGAAATTTTGTCGCCTTTCCCAACCCAACGACCGCAAGCCAGGGCGGCGGCTTCGCTAACTCGAGCCAGATCCAATGCTAAACTTCTATCCATGGTGAAACTCCTAAGTGGTGAGGTGACTTTTTTCTATATAATTGATGCAATCATGAAAAAATAGTTGCGCAGTGTGAAGCGAAATGGCATATCAGCGGTGAACGTTTATTGCTATCTACGGCTTCCAGAAGTGCCAAGTTTAAGCGAAGCTATGATTACACAAATGATTAAGTGAAACAATTGTTTATTCAGAATTAATCCCTGCCGTTTCGGTTTGCGACCCGTTGTTGTTGGGTAATATGAGGAGATTGTTGTCTATGTCAGGACAGGATGGTGATTCAATACTTGCTGCCAATTCGCAAGAATTAAAAAAGTTCATCTGTAACGAAATAGCTGAGCATGGAGGAATTCCTTTCGATGAATACATGCACCATTGCTTGTATCATCCTCAGTATGGTTACTATGTGTATCCACGCCAGCGTATTGGCTCCAAGGGTGATTTTTTTACCTCTTCATCTGTCCACCGTGTCTTTGGCCGCCTGATCGCTGTGCAGCTAAAGCAGATGTGGGAGGTTTTGGGTGAAAAAAATTTTACCATTGTAGAACAGGGCGCTGGTGAGGGAGATTTGGCGCTGGATATTTTGGATGCGTTGGCAATGCAGGCACCAGAATTTTATGCACACCTGCAATATATTATTGTTGAAATCAGTCCGGATAATCGCCGTCGCCAAAGGGGAAAGTTGGCTGAACACGGATCGGTTGTAAGTTGGAGAGCCTTTGATGAGTTGCCTGAAATCAATGGCTGTTTTTTGAGCAATGAGTTGGTGGATGCCTTTCCTGTTAGTGTGGTGGAAAAGCGCGATGGGCAACTGCATGAACTGTTTGTTATTGAAAAAGATGGACGGTTTGTAGAGGAGTTACGTGTCCCGGTTTCTTCTCGTATAGAACAGCATTTTGATAAACTGGGTGTTGCTCCAATGGAAGATAATCGTGCTGAGTTGTGTACGGTAGCCAGCGAATGGGTGGAAAATGTAGCGGCAAAACTAAAGCGTGGTTTTGTGCTTACTATTGATTATGGATATCCAGCACAAGAACTATATGCTTCATTTCGGAAAAATGGAACGTTGTTGTGCTATCATCAACATCAGGCTAATGATAATCCATATCAGAATATTGGTTGTCAAGATATTACCACTCATGTTGATTTTACCTTGTTGCAACAAGTTGGTGCTCAGGCGGGTTTAAGGACGATATATTTTGCCGAACAATATCGTTTTTTAATTGGGCTGGGTTTTGTCGAGGAGCTTGTACGCTTGCAGGCGCAAGAGGAGGATGAGTGTAAGGCGTTGGCGCTGAGGATGACCCTTAAAAACCTTATTATGCCGGACGGTGGCATGGGGGAGACCTTTAAGGTTCTTATTCAGGAGAAAAATGTTGGTGATGTCAAGTTGCAGTGCGCACGCACCTTGAGAGATATTCCTATTGAACCGTTGGCTATGGTAGATATGTAAAGTGATTGTAAGCTAAATATTGAAGGGGAAAAAGATGAGAGATCAAATTGAAGCAGTTTTAGATGCAGTTCGTCCAACTCTGTTGGCTGATGGCGGCAATGTTGAGTTGGTTGATGTTAGTGAGGATGGTGTTGTGAGTGTTAAATTAGTGGGGGCGTGTAGCTCATGCCCTATGGCTACAGTTACTTTGAAAATGGGGATCGAGCGCGCTCTGATGGAAAAACTACCTGCAGTTAAGGAAGTTATTCAGGTGGCGTAATTTAAACAATAATTTGCTGCTTGCAGCGGGAGTTGACTGTGGCTGATTGGATAAATTGTTTTGCCGGTTATTTAACTGTAGAACGTAATTTGTCTCCACATACTTGCAATGGATATTTGCGTGATGTTCGTGCATTTAGTGCGTTTGTTGTGAATTTAACCGGAAATGATGATGTGGATTTAACCAGCGGTAGGATAAATCAGCTATTGGCACATGTGGACAAACAGTGTTTACGTCGCTGGCTTGCTGAACAGCAGCGGCGGTGCAAAAAAGTTACCGTAGCTCGTAAGTTGGCTTCGTTACGAGCTTTCTATAGTTATCTAAACAGGGAAGGATTGGTGGTTGGTAATCCGGCAGATTTGATTGCAACCCCTAAGTTGGAACACTTTCTCCCGACAACTCTTGACGTTGATGATGTTTACCATCTGTTAGACCATGAAGGTGGCAAAAGTATTGGTGCTATTAGAGATCGGGCTATTTTTGAATTGATCTATTCCTCTGGCTTGCGTGTTAGTGAGGTTGTCGGTTTAAATATTGGTGATTTGCGTGAGGCGGAGCAGTTGGTGCGCGTTTTAGGTAAAGGTGGGAAAATGCGGATAGTCCCGATAGGGAAAACTGCCTTAAAAAGGGTGAGGGACTATTTGTTAGAACGATGTTCTGATCAGTGCTATGGCGAACAAACTGAGCCGATTTTTTTGAATCGCAGCGGTGGTCGTTTAAGTGTGCGTAGTGTTCAGCGTAATCTTAAAAAAAAATTGTTTCAGGCAGGGCTGCCAACATCTGTTACCCCTCACTCTTTGCGGCATAGTTTTGCTACTCATCTTCTCGGAGGCGGTGCAGATTTGCGTGCTATTCAAGAAATGCTTGGTCACTCTTCGTTGTCAACTACTCAGTGTTATACTCACGTAAGTGTTGAGCGAGTAATGCTGGAGTATGATAAGACTCACCCACGTGGTGGTGGTAGAAAAAAATAGTGTTTTATTGGAGATGAACAAAAAAGCCCCGCCAATTTTGGCGGGGCTTTTTTATTTCAAGCCTATTTTTCCCAGAAACGCATGGTGCCGTTTTTGGCGAGGTTAAGGTGCAAGTTGTAGCACTCGTCAAGCAGTTGTGGCTCATGATGACCACCGGTTGCCTTGATACCACGATCAAGATAATCTGTGAGGTAGTCTTTGTAAGCTGGGTGAGCACACTTGTCAATGATGCAACGAGCACGATCAATTGGAGACATGCCGCGCAAGTCAGCCAGACCTTGCTCTGTTACTAGAACATCAATATCATGCTCAGTATGGTCAACGTGAGGAACTTTAGGCACAACGCCAGAGATGGCAAACTCATCAGTTTTGTTGCCGCGACATGATGGGCAGTGCATCATAGAGATGTAAGCATTACGCTCAAAGTCACCAGAACCGCCAATACCATTCAGCATGCGTGTACCACCTGCATGAGTGGAGTTTGCATGGGCAAAAATATCAAACTCGAGAGGAGTGTTCATGCCGATAGCGCCGAGACGACGAATGATCTCTGGGTTGTTAGAAATCTGTTGAGGACGCATAAGAACCATATTCTTATACTTTTCAAAATCTTTCCACCATAGTTCAAAGCCCTCATTTGATAAGGAAAGTGAAGTACAGTTGATATATTTACACTTACCAGAATCCATGAAGTCGAGGAATGTATCTTGAAGAACTTCAGTAAAGACAATCAAATCCTCAAAAGGTGAAGTAGTCAAACCGCCAACAACTGCGTTAGCGATAGAACCTACACCTGATTGTAAGGGCAAGAGGTTTTTAGGTAAACGACCCGCTTTAACTTCGGCACTGAAGAAATCAACAATATTGTCGGCGATAGCTTGAGCTGTATCGTCTGTGCCACGCAGAGCGCGTCCATTGTCTGGCTTGTCTGATTCAACAATGGCAACGATTTTGCTGGTGTCAGTTGGAACCCATGGAGTACCGATACGTTGTTTGGCGTCGGTAATAGGGATAATTTGACGATAAGGAGGTACGTCGGTCATGAAGATGTCATGCATGCCTTCAAATGAAGGGAGACCGGTATTGACTTCAACAATAATCTTGTCGGCAATATCGATAACCTCGTTGGCAGCGCCTACGGCACCGGAGAGGATGATGTCGCCGTTTTCAGTGATAGCAGAAGCTTCGATAACTGCAATATCAAGTCCGCCACCGCTGTCTTTGGTGTAGAAACCAAATTTCAAATCTTGAGCAAACATGGAGAGGTGTTTGTCACCCATGCGGATATCACCGCGATTGATCGCTTTGCCCAATTCCTTACCGGTTTGGTAAGGCCAACGACGATCAATCATGTCGAGAGCCGCCATGCGGTCTTCAACTTCGGCACCAACGGAAGCACCAATAAACAGGTTCAGCTTCAGCTTGCCCTGTAGATTGTTTTTTTCTACGTGGTCACAAAGAGCAACAGGAACAACTTTTGGGTAGCCGACTGGAGTAAACCCAGACATACCAACATTCATGCCGTCCTTGAAGTATTCAACGCACTGCTCGGGTGTTTTAACCAGTTTGAGCAGTTTGTTTCACTACTAAAACATTGTTCTGTTGGTGCGTTTATTTAGTGGGTGGAATAAAATAGCGTTATGGAAATTACGTATAATATGAGATGTTTTTTTAGTCAAGCGAAAAAAAGTGTGGGATTTTGTTGATTGTTGTCGCAGGTATAGCTGTGTTGTTGGCTAAGAATACTTGTAAATACTTGAAATAAAAGGGTAAAAGATGTGGTCTGGTATTTGTTTGTTTGTTGGGTGAACTATTGTTCTAATTTAATTTGGTTTGGTTGTAGATATGCTGTTTTATTGGCTTGTTGAGTAAGACGAATGTTCGTTTTTATGGAATTATTCTTTATCTGGTATTGTGTGCGTAATTTGTGCTGAACTGTGTTTATGCAGGTTGTTTTGTTTTGATACGTTTATGCAGGTTGTTTTGTTTTGATACCTTGGTTTTATTGTAATAGCGTTTACTGCTAACGATGGGCAGGAAGATTGGTAGTTGTGTAGTTGTGATATTTAAAGACAGGAATTGTTTTTTTGTGTTGTTTTTTTGTGGGTAGAGTTTGTTGGTGCTAAATGCTGTTTTTTGCGGTGGTTTAGGTACTAGTTGGAAGTAAAAAAGCTCTGCCAGATAAACGGCAGAGCTTTTTTGTGAAACCTGTAAAGTACAAATTAATTTTCGCACAGATCCACTTTAATATCCCAGTTCTTGATTTTCATAGTGCCATTTTGTGCCAGATTTTGTTGCATCTTGAAGCAGCGATCGAACAGTTGTGGTTCGTGACCGATACCTTTGGCCAAGCACTCTTTTGTTGCCATATCAAGGTATTCTTGAATGATAGGCTTGTAGTCAGGGTGGACACATTTGTCGATAATTTTTTGTGCCCGTTCTTTAGGAGCCGTTCCGCGCAGGTCAGCTAAGCCCTGCTCTGTAACTAATACATCTAAGTCGTGTTCTGTGTGGTCAATATGTGGAGCTTTTGGAACAACGCAAGTGATGCCGGTAGGGTCTGTTTTGCTTGGGCGCACAGATGGAGAGTGCATGATTTTCAAGAAGCCATTACGTAGGAAGTCACCTGAACCTCCAAGGCCGTTGATCATGCGTGTACCGCCAACGAGTGTTGAGTTGGCATGTGCATACATGTCAAATTCAACGGGTGTATTCATCGCAATACAACCCAAACGGCGAATTGGCTCTGGTGCATTAGAGATTGATAGTGGGCGCAGAACAATTTTGTCTGCGTATTTGTCCCAGTTGTCGAAGAAACGGGGAAAACCTGGAGTTTCAGAAAGTGACAGGGAGCATGAGGATGCCATGTCAAGTTTACCAGAATCAAACAGGTCGAGCATTGTGTCCTGAAGAACCTCGGTAAATACAGTTAAATTTTTGAAAGGACCTTTGGCTAGTCCACCAACAACCGCATTCGCAATAGATCCAACGCCAGATTGTAGCGGCAACACCACAAGATGTAGTAGGAACCAAAGAGCCATCTGCCAAGATTTCAGATACTTCAATGATTGCGATATCAATTTTTGGTGTGTAGAAACCGTAACCTAAATCCTGGGCAAATAGAGACAAGTGCTTGTCTCCCATGCGGATTTTACCGGTGTTAATCCCTTTCGCAATGTTTTTGCCTGTTTGGTAGGGCCAGCGGCGATCGATCATGTCCAGAGTAGCCCAGCGGTCTTCAGTTTCTGCACCAACAGAAGCACCGATGAACAGGTTGAATTTCAATTTGCCTTGCAAGTTGTTTTTTTCAACGTGATCTGCAAGTGCGATGGGTAATGCTTTTGGGTAGCCTGCTGGAGTGAATCCAGACCAACCGATATCCATCCCGTTTTTGAAGAATCCGATACATTCTTCGGCGGTTTTGACTCTGTCCATCAGAGATTTACGTTGGACGCGACTTTCCAGTGAACCATAATTCGCCATTTACATCTCTCCTTTGTTCAATCTTTAGAATTAAATTAAAAACCTGTTGGTTGTTTACCAGCAGGACAGCAAGATAAACCATGTAGTAAAAAATACATTATATGAGTATTTAACTTGCACGTGGTTATAGAATAAGTGAATAGGCAAGTCAAACGAAATATAATATTTTTTGCGATTATTGGTTGAATTGTGGTGGGGTGTTGTTTGTAGCGTTTTATCAGGGTGTGTTGTCTGTATGTAGATGACAATATAGGGAAAAGTGTGATTGATATTTTTTTTGGTTGAACATTCTGAACAATTTATGCCGCTTTAATTTGGTGATGATGTGGTTACTATTTTTAATGTGAATATAGACATTGTAGGGAAACGGATTGTTTGCGGCATTGAATTTGGTGCTAATTATATGTTTTGGTTTAATTAGCGAGGATGGGGACGGTGATGTCCAGACCGGATGCTTGGTGATTACATTACCTGGATAAGCACTGATCTTCAGCATTGCCGTAGGAGTGAATTTATTCGCGAATGATTGCGCAATAAACACGCTATTACGCGGCACTTTCGCGGATTTTGCGAAAGAGGCGTAATCGAAGTAAATATTTTTAGCGGTTTGGCGGTGTGTGAGAAAGACACACCCCAACTTATAATTGAATATTAAATTATGGTAGCTAAGCGGGTTGTTTGATTATTGACTTAAATACTGTATTTTTTACGAAATTTAGCTGTTTTTTTGCGAACATCGGTATCGCTAGTTTGCTCCAGTTTATTGAATAATACCTTTGCTTTTTCATTGTTTCCATTGAGGTAATATGCTTGAGCGAGATACATGATGACATGATCCATATCATTAAATTGCGGGTAATCGGTGCGCACTTGTTTTAAACGGGCGATTGCTGCTGGGTATCTTTTGGTTTTAAGGTAAAAGTGACCAATATAGGTTGCATTCTCTGCAAGCCGGTTGTGGCATTGTTGAATGTAATTATCTAACTCTTGTGGGTTAACCTTCCCTGGATAATTTTTTTTAAGTTGTTCAAAGGTATTCAAGGCGTTACGGGTAGCTGTTTGATCGCGATCTGCTGATAGTATTTGTTGGAAATGAGCCTGACCGAGACGAAATAGTACATCACTTTTACGGATACTGGCAGGATGCTGTTTTAGAAAATCCTCATACGATGCGATTGCTTCAATGTATAGTTCGTTGGCGAATTGGGTGTCGGCGATTTTCAATTCAGCTAAAGCGGTCAATTCTGGAGATGTGAAGCTGTCACGCACCTTTTGCCAATTTTCAATAGCTTCTTTGTGGTGACCAGCTTCCAGTTCCTGTTCCCCTTTTTGAAAGTAATACAAAGCATTTTTTTCAGCCGGAGGTGCTGTTGATGAACAGGCGGAAAGTGTTAGTGCAGACAAAACCATAAGGATGATGTATCTAAAGGTGTTGGTTGTATCGGTCATATTGGGGAGCATTCCTGTGAAAAAGATATTCTATTAATTATAGATAATTCAGAAAGTTACGGTAAAAAGTTCTTGCATACTAAAGCAAGCGTGCACTCAACTCAAGAATTTATTGTGATGTGAATAAATCAATTCGACCTGAGGGATAATTGTGCATTTAAAGTTATGGTGTAATGAATTGAGTCTGCTCTTGAATTCACGAACTTTCTTAGGCACAATAAAAATTTGTTGAGAATATGCTGATTAGTAGTGATTATTTATCTTGAAGGAGGATCGACATGGCGCTCGAATCGTTAAACCCGGCAACTGGTGAATTACTGGAAACTTTTTTTGAATGGTCTGATGAACAGGTTACCTCTGCGATTGAGGCAGTGCACACCAGTTACCTTACCTGGCGAACGACTACCTTTTCTCAGCGTAAACAACTTATGTTGCAAGCTGCTAAAGTTTTGCGCGATAAGGTGGAACATTACGCATTAATTATGGCGCAGGAGATGGGTAAGCCTATTGTCGAGGGCCAAGCCGAGGTGGAGAAATGTGCCCTTGTCTGTGAATATTATGCTCAAAATGCCGAGGAGATGTTGGCAGATGAACCAATTGCCAGCGATGCAGGTAAGTCGTATGTTGCTTTTCGTCCACAGGGTGTTGTGTTGGCAGTAATGCCGTGGAATTTCCCTTTTTGGCAGGTGTTCCGCTTTGCCGCTCCGGCATTGATGGCCGGCAACGCCGGTGTGCTCAAGCACGCTTCGAATGTTCCGCGCTGTGCTCTGGCTATTGAAGAGGTGTTTATTGAAGCCGGATTTCCCGCCGATATTTTTAGAACGCTCATGATCGGTTCTGGAAAAGTATCTCAGGTTATCGAAAATCCTTATATTGTGGCAACAACTTTGACTGGCAGTGATATTGCCGGACGTAAGGTGGCTGAGAAGTCAGGTGCCATGCTGAAAAAATCTGTCATGGAGCTTGGTGGTAGTGATCCATTTGTCGTGTTGGATGATGCTGATCTCGACGAGGCGGCTGTAATGGGAACCAAAGGGCGCTGCCTTAATTCCGGGCAGAGTTGCATTGCCGCTAAACGTTTTATTGTTGTTGATAGTGTCTATGATCAATTTGTTGAGAAGTTTAAATCAAATTTCGAAAGTTTGATCATGGGTGATCCTGCCAATATAAATACTCAAATTGGACCTCAGGCCAGGCATGATTTGATGGAGGAACTTCACGGTCAGGTTGAAGCATCGGTTGCTATGGGAGCTAAGATTCTCCTCGGTGGCAAACCAACAGGGGAGGGATATCTGGTTTTGGTCGCGAGCTATCCCATTACGGTATCAAGGAGTTCGTGAACATTCAAACCGTATGGATTAAGTAATCAATTGCTGACCATATATCAAATGTAGCGTAAAACTTACGGGCTCAATCATTATAAATTCAATTATCTGAAATTGTTTTTGTGGTGGTTGGGCTTTGTTTTTATCAGCGTCTGTAGAGCAATTTTGCGCCGATTTTTTTTGTCATCTCTCACATTGTTAGTGAACCTTCCTGTAGTACAAATAATAGTAATAATCATAATAGGTTGTTGTTGATACGATTGTTCATTCGTTTGCCTCTTGTTTAACTGCCTGCAATTGTTGACATTGGCATGTTCTTGACAATTGGGTGTTTATGCGTCAAAACTTATTATTATAGGGTAATATGATCTGTTTTTGTTTGTTGGGATGGGGGGCGCATGCAATTAAAAAGACGTAGTTTTTTTAAGCTGGCTGCGGTTGGCGCGGTGACTGCGGTTACGACACCATGCACTGTGAAGGCGTGGGAGTCAAAAGCGCCACAAGATTCGTATGGATGCTTGGTGGATATTAGCCGCTGTATTGGTTGTCGTAAGTGTGAGCAGGCGTGTAACGCCGTAAATGAATTGCCAACGGCGGCACGATCATTCGATGATCTTACGGTGCTCGATGAAAAACGGCGACCGGATGCCACTAAGTTTACTGTGGTTAACCGTTACAACACTGGTCGCATAGATGATAAGGGGTTGCTGGTTGCCGATTTTGTCAAAGTGCAGTGTATGCATTGCCAGGATCCTGCTTGTGTCTCGGCATGTATCACCGGTGCCATGAGCAAACACAGCAATGGTGCGGTTCATTATGACGCCAGTAAGTGTATCGGTTGCCGTTGTTGTATGGTGGCTTGTCCGTTTGAAATCCCAGCTTATGAGTATCACAACCCGATCACCCCCAAGGTGATGAAATGCACCTTTTGCGAAACCCTGCAGCGTGAGCAGAACAAACCCCCAGCTTGCGCGACCATCTGTCCTACTGAAGCTATAACCTTTGGTAAACGCAACACCTTGCTCAATTTGGCTAAAAAGCGTCTGCACGATAATCCTGGTCGTTATGTTAAGCATATTTATGGGGAAAAGGAGGTCGGAGGTACCTCTTGGCTCTATCTGTCAAAAGTGCCTTTTGCCAAACTTGGATTTATCAAATTGCCCTTTAACCCGTTGCCGCGTTTGACGGAAACCCTGCAACATTCATTGTTCAGTTATCTGTGGTCGCCAGCTTTATTGTTTACCCTGTTGGGCGGAGTTATGTACCGCAGCCACAAAAAACAGAGTGCTCACCAGCCAGATAATACACAACAGCCAGGAGGTGCCTTATGAGTCACCACGAACCATATAATCCGTTGCCGGTTAGAAGACCATTGTGGACTCCGGGTGTGCTGGTGATGCTGGTCTTTATGGTTGCTGGCGGTATAACAGTGTTGATGCGTTTTAGCGGTGGCATCGGTGCTGTTGCTAATTTGTCAACAGCACGACCGTGGGGCTTGTGGGTCGGTGTCGATGTGGCCACGGGTGTTGCTCTGGCCGCCGGTGGTTTTACCACCGCGGCTTTGGCCCATATTCTTGGTCGCCACCATTACGAACCGGTGGTACGTCCTGCACTGCTTACCGCCATGCTTGGCTATACCTTTGTCGTCCTCGGCCTGCTGGTGGATATCGGTCGTTCCTGGGCGATCTGGAAGCCGATGGTTTATTGGAATACCAACTCGGTGTTATTTGAAGTTGCTATGTGTGTCATGATCTATCTGAACGTATTGTATGTTGAATTTCTTCCTATTGTAATTGAACAATTTGAAGGGCGGGTGGCATTGCCCGGGTTTTTGGCCGGTCTCAACCTGCCGGTGGAGTTTTTTTTGCGCTTCGCCGACAAGGTGCTCAATAAGACGATGTGGGTGTTTATTATATCCGGCGTTGTTCTGTCGTGTATGCACCAATCGAGTCTTGGTTCATTGATGCTTATTGCGCCGACCAAGCTGCATCCATTATGGTTTACCCCCGTGTTGCCGCTGCTGTTTCTAACTTCGGCACTTGCCGTTGGTTATCCTATGGTGGTTGTAGAATCTACCTTGGTCAGTTCTTCTCTGAATACTGATAATGAGATGGCGGTTTTGGCACCGCTGTCGCGTATTGCAATTGGTCTGCTGGGTTTCTATCTGGTGCTTAAAATTGGTGATCTGTTGCTGCGTGGCAGCTGGATTTATCTGTTTGATGGTACCTTTCAAACCAATTCATTTCTTGTTGAGGTGGGGTTAGGTGTTATAACTCCTTTGTGGATGTTGTGGTCACCACGGCGACGCCAGTCTCAGCGTTATCTGTTTATTGCTGCCGCTCTTATTGTCGGTGGTGTGGTACTTAACCGTGTTAATGTGTTTATCATTGGCTTCACGCCACCTGTAACCCAAGATCATTATACTCCGGCACTGGGCGAATTGCTGGTCACTTTTGGTCTTATCGCTACGCTGATGTTTATTTATCGAGTTTTGGTTACCTATTTGCCGATTTTGTCACAGAGCAGGGGGGATATAAAACCATGAAACGACAGCTTTTTCGCTTTAGGGCGGTGATAATGTTGGTGGTGCTGTTCTTGCTGCCATCGCTGAGTATGGCGCAAAACAGCGATACCTCACGTACGCTTTTTAGTCAGGATCTGGCGCGTTTGCGGGCGCAGGAAGTTGTGCCCATGGTAGACAAGGTGAAGGTTGAAGGACCCATCCGGCGTAGTCAGCGTCTCCATGCGACTGAATTATCAATAAAGGATGCAAAAACTACCTATTTTCTTCTCGATAGCCCGATTATAAAAGCGCAGGAAGATCACTATGCACCTGTACGTTTCAATCATGGTCAGCACGCTGCTAGTAGCGGAGATTGCAGCGTTTGCCATCATTTGCGTCCAGTTGATAACAGTAGCTACAGTAATCATCCTGAAACAGTACGCTGTTCAGCGTGTCATCAACAATCGTTTCATCCAGATTATCCCGAACGTCTGGGGCTTAAGGCTGCTTACCACCAAAACTGTATTCCTTGCCATAAAAAACAAAATGCTGGACCGCTGACCTGTCGTGGTTGTCATTTGAATAATGTTCCGGAGCATAAACAGTTGGTTAAGCTGCCGGAAAAGCCAGATCCCCTTCAGGTAACCGCTGAATGTCTGCGTTGCCACGAGGATGACGCTAATGATTTGCTGCACACTGCGCATTGGCGCTGGCGTGGTGCTTCTCTATATACACAGGATCAAAGTCGACAGGTTGATCACGGAAAAGGAACCACGGCCTTAAACAATGACTGAGTTAGTATCATCAGCAACGAGTCTCGTTGCACAAGTTGTCATGCAGGTTATGGTTGGACCGATTCCAGTTTTGATTTAACTGATACCAGTCACATGGATTGTTTAGTGTGCCACGATACTACTGGCACCTATAAAAAAGCACCGACCAAGGCCGGATGGCCGGATAAAGGTGTGGATTTAAAAGATGTTGCCGAAAAAGTTGGTCATAGCAGTCGCCGCAGTTGTGGTCGTTGTCATTTTAATGGTGGCGGCGGTGACGCTATTAAGCATGCCGACCTTGCCGGTAATTTGCTTAAACCTGATCCCAATTGCGACATCCATATGGGTGGTCTCGATTTCAGTTGTACACAATGCCACACAACAATGAGGCATCGCATTGCCGGGAGCAGTTCCTCTGTTGCCGCTGTTGAAGGGGTGGTACGTTGTGCCGATTGCCACTCTGATAGGCCACATCTTGGCAATAGTTTACTCGACCATCATTTGAATATGCATTGTAGCACTATAGATTGTAATACCTGTCATTCGCCGGTGTACGCCAAATGTTCGCCGACGAAAATCTGGTGGGACTGGTCAAAGGCTGGAGATAAAAACCGCAAGCCGAAAATGATTAAATTGGGGAACAGTAAAGCTTTACCCGACTATCACGTGAAAAAGGGGGAGTTTAAGTGGGGACGTGCCGTTAAACCTGATTATGCGTGGTTTAATGGGAAAACCAAACGCATTATTCTTGGCGACAGTGTAGATATGCGAGCTGATGTTATTCAGTTGACATCTCCTGTTGGTCTGCGTGCTGACCCCAGTGCCCGGATAACTCCGTTTAAAATAATGAAGGGAATGCAGGCTTTTGATGCTCGACACCACACACTGTTGATTCCACATCTGTTTCCACGTGATTCCAAAGATACTACTGCATACTGGAAAAATTATGATTGGGATAAATCTTTTGCCGACGGGATGCAAGCAGCCAAGCTGCCTTATAGTGGTGAGTGGCAGTGGAAGGAAACCTGGACTTATTGGCGTGTAGAGCATGAAGTTATGCCGGCAAGTATGGCTTTATCCTGCGTACAATGTCATTCAAGTTTAGGGGAGGAAAAAACCTGTAACCGTTGTCATCAGGATAACCGTCACATCAATTTTAAGGAGTTGGCGCACAAAACCACAGACTTTACTTTTCTTAAAGATAAACGGGATGATGTGGAACAATTGCAACATAGTAGCGACTATATTGATTTTAAAGCTCTTGGCTATAAAGGGGATCCAATTATTTATGGGGGGCGTTTTAAAAAGTTGCCACTAGGAGCGTTGCCACAAGGGTAACTATTCCGCATATTGGGGTTGCGAATCCAGCTGAAAGCGTAGGATACGGTGAGCTGTTTCCTACGCTTGAAATGATTTATAGGAGATGGTCGGGCTGGTGCTTAATCGAAGGCAGTGAAATAGTCGCCAATCCCATTTTGTAGCTTACTCACAATTGATTGTAGCTCACTTGAGGTGTAATTTTTTTTCTCATCGGTGCCCCATACTACATTTGGCCAGCAAAAATCGTCTTCGTAGCGTCCCACAACATGGATGTGCAGTTGACGTACAATGTTACCGATGGCTGCGGTATTAACCTTGTCGGTATTAAATTCGTAACGGAGAAAATTTCCCAGCTTATTTATTTCATCAATGAGAATGTGCTGTGCTTTCGGTTCCATATCGAAGATCTCCTCGAAAGTGGTTTTTGGTACTAGAATAAACCAGGGGACGAGGGAATTATCCAGCAACAATAATAAGCTGTTGCCAAAAGTGCCAAGGGTAATACAGTCGCGATCAAGTTGTGGATCAAGGGTGAAGTTGGTCATGGTTGCTTCCTGAAATTCTTTTGTTATTAAAACTAATTTGTAATAAGTAAAAAAAGGCAAGGGGGGTGACAAATTTATTCTTTATTGAAAAGTCTTTTTAATAGCGCATCTGCTGCTTGTTGAATTTCAGCGTTATCCTCCTGAGGTAAATTGATATTCCTAAGCATTTTTTGAGCCGCTTTATTTGCTTCTGCGGATGCTGCTTCGATAGCACCGGCTTTTAGGTCTTCGGTGCTGGCAAAATCACCCTTAAACAACGTCGCAAGTGCTGGAATGCTGTTGGAGTTGTTGGCAACGCCATTGACAACTTGTTCGACAATAAATCGAATCAACTCAGGCATCGTCATGCCACCTTGTTGTTGCCCAATGTTTGTCAGTTTAATTTGTGGTACGTTTAAGCTGACATCACTGAGTTTTGCCCCTAGTGCCTGAATTTTAGCTGAGACGCCGATGTCGCTGAGAACTAGTTTGTCGACAACAAATTTTTTGTTGCTGGTCTTCTGGTCTGATTTTTTCTGTTGTGCTGTTGTAGCGCCTGGTTGTCCTTTTGTGGTGCTGCCCTTGGGTAATTTATCCATGATTGACTTAACATTTGAGGCCTGGTCGCTCTGCTCAAGGTTCAGATGCAGTCCTGATAGTGAAATCTCTGAGATGTGGATTATGTTTGATGTGATCGTGCCAACGTCAATAGCTACCTTTGCTTGCTTAAGTGCTATGAAGTTGTTGGCGCTGTATCCTTTGGGGTTGGCGATAGAGAGCCCGGTTATGCTGCTGCTGCCGTCAAGTATAGATATGTGGAGTTTGTTGACGCTGGTGTTGACTCCTAATGCCTGACTGCCGCAGTACTCGATGGTCTTTTTTGCTATAGAGTCGAGATAAAAGGTGGCACCGGCTATGGCGATGCCCACGATTACCAGGATCAGGACAAGTAATTTACCGAGAGTTTTCATGCTGCACTCCTGTGATGGGATTAAGGGTATGGGTAACGGTCGCTCTGCATGTAACCATGCAGGAATACAAACTGATAACGAGCAGTCTAACACAATTGGGCTTTGGTGTTTCACCTTATCATTACCTTGTTGCTGCGTGTGTC
Source organism: Desulfobacteraceae bacterium 4572_35.1 (assembly GCA_002084705.1). GTDB lineage: Bacteria > Desulfobacterota > Desulfuromonadia > Desulfuromonadales > Desulfuromonadaceae > Desulfuromonas. The sequence goes on along the minus strand of NBLX01000087.1, from coordinate 324 downwards.
CGATTACGATATATTGCCCAGCAAAATCAACCCTAATAAGTTAAAAATAAGGAGAGCTAAATGATTACGGCAATTAGCCCAATTGACGGGCGCTATGCTTCAAAGGTTTCAGTTTTAACCGATTGTTTTTCAGAATATGCCTTGATGCTTAACAGGGTCAAGGTTGAAGTTAATTGGTTGCTGGAATTATGTGCAGAGCCGAGTATTGCTGAATGCCGCGCTTTGACTGTGGCAGAGCAGCAGTTGTTGCAGGATATTGTTGCTAACTTTACCCCTGAGCAGGCGCAACGGGTAAAAGAGCTGGAAAGTGTGACTAATCATGAT
>NBLX01000086.1 GCA_002084705.1 Desulfobacteraceae bacterium 4572_35.1 | reverse complement strand
ACCACAGGAACATCTGTAGCGACACCTGACGAACTACCGCCACCGCCGCCTCCACCGCCGCAACCACCCACCAGTAACAGCCCAAACAACGCTATACATACACTAACAAATTTCATATTTAATTCTCCTGGTTATTGTTAAAAACACTGCACACCACAAAATAGCCCAATATATGCTTTTTATTGTTATTAGATAGCAATTTAGAAAGGAATTTAACATTGTCTGTAGGCACTGTCAATGTCGATCATTAGCCCCAATTATGCTGGATAGTTACTAAAAAACGAACTTTTGGTTTAGATTTTGCGCCTGACATGTTTTTGCAGATACGCCTTGTTTTTATTGATGGAATTGAATTAGAGCGGCACTGTGTCTGGTATTACATAAAGGAGAATGGCAAAAAAATGAAATGCACTGCCAAGCAGGACAAATAGATGCCAGATGGCGTGGTGATATGGTAGTTGTCGCCAGAGGTAGAACACGATGCCACCTGTGTAGGTTAGACCCCCCAGGAGCAGCAGTAAAAATCCTCCATGATGTAGATGCGACATTAAAGGTTTGATTGCCACAATAATTGTCCATCCCATTGCCACATAAAGGGCAATGGAAATTTTGCGTTTGTGGCGTAGTTTACTAAGTTCAATAACTGCACCAGTTAGTGCCAGAAACCAAACTGTGCCGAAAATACTCCAGCCCCATGAGCCTTTTAATGTTATCAGTGTGAAGGGGGTATATGTTCCGGCAATCAGTAGCAGGATGCCGATATGATCAAATGTTCGAAATATGCTTTTTATTCGTGGTTGAGATATACAATGATAGAGTGTCGATGCAGCATAAAGGGCAATCATGCTGGTGCCAAAGACAATGCAACTGAGCATGCGCCAACTGTCGCTACAGTAAGAGGTGAGAACCCACGTTCCGTAAACAGCCAGAATAGTGCCAAGACCATGAGTGAAGCTGTTGGCTTTCTCCTCTTTTGAGGTATATCTGGCTGTAACTGCTGGCATAGTTTTACCTTTCCCTTTCCCCTCTGATTAATCTAATGAAGCTATTTGCTAAACAAGGTTTACACTATTTACTTGGACAGCACTATGGGAATCACAATTTCATTTTATTTTATTGGTGTTGACTATTTGCCAACAATGTAGCTTTTTTCATATAGTGGGAGTGTAAAACTAAGGTAAAAGATTGATGAACGTTTGTTTGGAGACCATCTCATCAACAGTCTCTTGGGCATGATGATTAGCTGCGAGGGTGGGGGGTGATGACATCAAGTAGGCAGTATCAACCCCCCATGATGTGTGTTGTCTCTGCGAAAACAAGTGATAATGGCTGTGGTAATTGGTATCGTTAATCAATTGGTTGGAATCACGAAATGGGTTATTGTCATAATTGTAGATGTGATAATATTATTGATGGACTTACTTGCCTGGTGGTCTCCCTGTTAGCGCAATTTGGTCACAGTTTGAACAGAAAGATGGCAAAAATAAGATTATAGTGGTGTTTGCTGACAATTTAATTAATATCTCAAGCCACTTAAAATGGTTGTAACAGGCTTATTGAAGCTCTGAAGTCCAGATATTAAAGTTACGAATGATTATAATCTTGGATGTGATTATGAAGATATCTCCACAATTGCAACAGGTGAATTACCCGCCTATATCAGAAGTTAAACAGTGGATAAGCGGACGCGAATTTAGTGCCGATGCGCCATTAGTCGATTTGTGTCAAGCCATCCCGGATTATCAACCGGCAGACGGGTTGATTAATCATTTGCAGAATAAATTAACTGATCCATCCATGTCGGTGTATTCACCTGATGAGGGTTTGCTGACGGTGCGTCAAAGTGTTAGTGCTTGGTACGAACGCCGCTACGGTGCTGGACCCAATGAAGATCAAATTTGTATGACCATGGGTGCCAGTCAGGCATTTTGGCTGGCGATGTTGACGCTGTGCCAGAGTGGTGATGAGGTGATCGTTCAGTTGCCAGCTTATTTTGATCATCCTATGGGGTTGCAGGCTCTTGGTATAAAGCCCAGATACCTACCTTATGATGGCGCAACGGGTATGCCAGATCCGCAAAAAATTGCCGCAGTCATAACTTCGAAAACTAAAGCGATATTATTGGTGACTCCTAGTAACCCCACGGGAACAGTATTGCCACCGGCGTTAATTGATGAGATTTATCAATTGGCAAAAAAACATGATATTGCCCTCGTACTTGACGAAACATATAATGCGTTTCTCCCTGGTGAAACCAAAGCTCATCAGTTGTTTGAAAAGGTTGATTGGGGTGAAAATTTTATCCACATTGCTTCATTTGGTAAAACGTTTGCTTTGACTGGCTATCGAGCCGGAGCCTTGGTTGCTTCAGCTGAATTTATTTATCATGCGCTGAAAGTGCAGGACAGTATGGTGGTGTGCCAACCGCGTATTACGCAACAGGCTATAGCCTACGGTTGTGATAACCTGGATAGGTGGGTTGAAGGTAACGCCAGCATGATGCAGCAGCGTCATGATCGATTTTTTTCCCTGTTTAATGTGTCAAAAAATCCTTTTACCCTGTGCGCTAGCGGTGCATTTTTTGCGTGGGTGAAGCATCCGTGGACACACCTAAATGGTCGACAGGCGGCTCGAAAAATGGCTGATGATTATAATGTGATTTGTCTGCCGGGAGAAGTGTTCGGTCCACACTTAGATGATTACCTTCGTTTGGCGTTTGGCAATGTGAAATTGGAGCAGATAGAGCTAGCGGTTGAGCGTTTTTATATCTAAGCAGTATCACCAAACACCTGAGCACTGAAAATATAGATATCGGTATCTTTATCCTGCCAAGCTGTTGATGGTAGCCCAGCTTTGATACATGTTTGATTTAAGAAGGTGGTGCGATCCCAGTGGTTTTCTATAGCTACTTGTGGCAGTAATACCCCGCGGTAGCGGTTTTGTTCCAGATAAATTCCATGGGTTCCTACTTTTATTTCGTCGATGTTTTCAATTTTGACCAGCGGCGACAACACCGAAATTTCCAGAGTAATGCTATCCAGATCGCTTATGCTTAAAGGGTAGAAGCGGGGATCGTTGCTGGCCGACGCCACTGCCATTTCAGCCACCTCTTTAAACAATGGTAGCTGCGATTGAAAATTGCCGATACATCCGCGTAGTTGACCCTTTTGTTTTATAGTGACGAAACAGCCATTTTTGTAATTGAGTCGGCGCTCTTCGCACGGGTCAACATTTACATTATTATTGCACACATGGCTTTCAATGGCAGTGCGGGCAATATTTAGTAGAATTTTCTGTTCAGCCTCATTTAATAAATCTTCCATAAATCCCTCTTGAAAAATATAAACTTTGTAGGATTGATAGCTTGCCTCGCTAAATTAATATGGGAGATTTTCACCTCCATGGTTGCGACAATACTAACAAATAATTATAATTGCGTCCATGGTTAGAATGCTATTTTCTATTGAATAACTGAGTAACTTCAGTACTGCTCATCATGCTGAATAATTACTTAACTGAATGTTATGTCGGAGGATTCTTTGAACAAGAAAGCACTGTTGAGTAAGAAAGCAATTTTAATTTATGTAGTGATAGTTGTTGTTATTGCTGCAGTAGGTATTTATAGGTTTTTAAATAGAGGTGAGGAACTCCCAATTGCTCCCCAAGTAACAGTTCAACAAAAGAAGGAGCGTTTCAGGCAGCTGCTGGTGCCGGCAGTAACTACAGTTTATGCTGACTTGTTCGATCAGTATCTTTCAGTGGTAGCCCAGCTTGAAAGTGGTGAGTCAAACAACAGAATCGCTGAACTAAAAAAGAAATACCGGGTTGACAGCGATACTGAATTGCTCATGGCTCTTAAGCCGGTACCTAAAAGTATTGCCTTGGCTCAAGCTGCCATCGAAAGTAGTTGGGCAACATCACGGTTTTTTACTGTTGCCAATAATGTATTTGGAGTGTGGTCGTTTAATGAAGATGAGCCGCGGGTGGCAGCGCTAAAAAAACGGGGCGATAAGAGCGTTTGGGTTAAAAAATATCCGTCAATAAAGGCATCTGTTGCCGATTATTATCTCACTTTGGGTCGCAGTTCAGCTTTTAAGGAATTTCGTCAGTTGAACATGGTCAGCGATGATCCGTTTAAGCTGGTTGAGAAATTGGATCGTTATTCTGAGCGTGGTGAACATTACGGGAAAGAGTTGGCGGCGGTTATTCGGTACAATAAGTTTACCGATTATGATTAACCTCGCGGGATATTTTATTAAAAAAACGGGACTGCTCACATCTGTAAGCAGCCCCGTTTTTATTTTTGTTATGTGAAAAACGATTGTTTTCGCTATCTATTTCTTCTTTTCACTCTTTTTGCGCTCATTAGCATTGAGGAATTTTTTCCGTAAACGGATAGATTCAGGTGTGATCTCTACCAATTCATCATCGCCAATAAACTCCAAAGCTTGTTCCAGTGTAAGGATGGTTGGTGGCGTCAGGCGGATCGCCTCGTCGGTGCCGGAGGAACGGACGTTGGTCAATTTTTTCCCTTTACGCACATTTACCACAATATCGCGCTCTTTGGCGTTTTGTCCGACGATCATCCCTTCATAGACTTTCGTCCCGGGATTTACAAACAGTACCCCGCGATCTTGTAGATTAAACAGTGCGTATGCTACGGTCTCACCTGCGTCAATGGAAATAAGTACACCATTCATGCGCCCCTCGATCTCACCTTTGTACGGGGCATATTCGAGGAAACTGTGGGAGAGTACTCCGGTGCCATGGGTGTCGGTCATAAATTCAGTTCTGAACCCGATCAGACCACGTGCAGGGATGTTGAATTCAATTCTATTGATTCCGTCGAGGGGTTTCATGGAGATCATCTCGGCTTTACGCTGACCTAGTTTCTCGATAACGGTGCCCTGGAATTCTTCCGGAACATCAATACACAAATATTCCATAGGTTCCAGTTTTACACCATTTTCCTCTTTCATGATAACTTGAGGTTTAGAAACTGCCAGTTCAAATCCTTCACGGCGCATGGTTTCAATCAGTATAGACAGATGTAATTCTCCGCGACCGGAAACCTTGAAGGTGTCGGTGTTGCTGGTTTCTTCAACCCGTAAGGAAACATTGGTGCGTAGTTCTTTTTGTAGGCGTTCGTAGATGTTGCGCGAAGTGACTAGTTTGCCCTCAGTCCCTGCAAATGGGGAACTGTTGACCATGAAATTCATCGACAGTGTTGGTTCGTCGATGTTGACGTATGGTAGTGGCTGCGGATTGTCAGTTGAGGCCAGTGATTCACTGATACTTATCTCTTCAAAACCGGCGATGGTAACAATGTCACCGGCGAAAGCCTCTTCGATTGTTATTTGTTGCATCCCCTGATAGCCGATAAGCTTGGTGACGCGACCATTGGTTATGTTACCGTCCTTGTCGATGCGGGCTACGGTTTCCCCGGCTTTAACGCTGCCGTTGAAAATTTTTCCGGTAGCGATGCGACCGATGTAATTGTTGTAGTCGATGCTGGTAACCAGAAACTGAAATGGAGCTTCAGTGTCACCATCAGGAGCGGGAACTTTTTCTTTGATGGTGGCAAACAGTGGCTCTAAATCCATGTTGCCATCATCTGGTTCATTGCGGGCGTAGCCACTCTTGGCGCTGGCGAAAACTATTGGGAAGTCCAGTTGATCTTCGTTGGCATCAAGTTCACAGAACAGGTCGAAGACCATATCTACCACTTCTTCCGGGCGGGCACCGGGGCGGTCAATCTTATTGATAACAACGATGGGGCGCAGACCGAGATCAAGGGATTTTTTCAATACAAAGCGGGTCTGTGGCATGGGACCGTCGAAGGCATCGACCAGCAGTAATACCGAATCTACCATTTTTAAAACACGTTCCACTTCACCACCAAAGTCGGCGTGACCTGGAGTGTCAACAATATTTATTTTTACGCCCCCGTGCTCGATGGAGAGGTTTTTGGACAGAATGGTGATGCCACGCTCTTTTTCCAGATCGTTGCTGTCCATGATTCGCTCGGTTATAACCTGATTGGAACGGAATACTCCTGATTGTTGCAACATGGCGTCAACGAGGGTGGTTTTCCCGTGGTCAACGTGGGCGATAATAGCGATATTTCTGATCTGGGTACTCATCTCGAGTAAATCTCCTTAAAAACGATCCTACTCAGTATCAAATTGATGATCACATCCCCGGTAGCAGCAGGTTTATCTGCGAGCAATTGTCGATTATGACAAAGTTACGGATAAATCTGTTCCTGCCAGGTAAGTGGAAGATATGATTCTGAGCGAAAAAATGAAAATAGCAAAACCGAAGCACAATACAACAAAGGCTAAGGCTTTGCTATTAAAAAATGTATTTTGGAAAATATATTCGGGTTTAGCTGTGTTGCCAGCTTGGTTGATCAGCTATCTGTGAGTTGATCTCGATCCTTAAGCAGAATGATGGTACGACCCTCTACGCGGATATATCCCTCACCGGCGAGTTTTTTAAGTAAACGGGAGAATGTTTCGGCGGTTGTACCTAAAAGTAACGCAATTTCACCCTTGGCCGCAGGCAGTTCAACACGGTCTGTATTACTTTTGTCGCGCAACATCAGCAGGTAGTTGATGAAACGCTGACGGATATCGGCTAAGGTTAGTTGCTCGATCATGCCGAGCAGGTATTTTATCCGTTGTGATAATGCCGCGATAAAATACATTGCTACATCGGGGTTTTGCTCAATGTGTTTAAGAATTTTATTTGCATCAATAGCTAAAACTTCCGACGGTTCAATAGCTACGGAGCTAACAGGGTAGCGGCTTTTGAGTTGCAACAGTATCTCGGCAAAATATTCCCCCGGAGTTATGAAGCGGATTATAGCTTCTTTGCCGTCACTGGTGGAGCGAAATAGTTTTATTTTGCCCGATGCCAGAAAATAAAATTCACTGCCAGCCTCATCTTCGGAAAACAGTAACTGTTTTTTGCCTAATTTCTGAAAACGGCTGATCTGCTCAATAAAGTCAAAGCGTCGATCTTCTGCATTGCCGAAAAAAGTTTGTAGAAACAGTTTAACTGCGTGTTTTTTATCCATTATGTTTCCTTGCTCTCCTCTTGTGGTTGTAGCAGTTCTATGGCTTGTTCCAGTGCCGCTATGAGTGGATTCAGGTTTAAATTGCTGCTAGCGAATTCTTCCGGCAGTGCCGATATTGTTGTTTGTAATCGGCGTGCGGCACTTAAGGCACTTTTATAATTTATGTACTCCCGTTCGGCGGGTTGGGCGGCCTCAAGAGCCATCTCCCTGAATTTTTTAGCGACGGATGGATGGCTTAAGTTGTGTTCAAAAATGCCGCAGCAGGTCAATTGAGCGAAAATCCGGTACCGGTTGCAGGTTGTCGCTTTGTTGCGCCAAAGTTGGATTGTTTTGCTGTAAATAGTGAAAAGCCATGGTTAACTTGTCGGCTGTCTGACGACGAATCCTGATTTCTCTGGCGCAGTAGTCCTCAAACGTTGTATAGCCCCAGTCGGTATAGCTGCGCTGTTGACGAACTACCTGCAGCTGTTGCCCTAGTTCTACCCACGATGACTTGAAATGTTTTGCGCAATTTAAAATACTATAGCGGGCGCTGCCGGGCTCAAGTTGGCGCAGTAAAAGTTCAATTTCTGTTTCTGCGCTGGTTTGTGGTCCTTTTTCCATTGGTGCTCTCCATGAAAAATTAGTCTAAGTGCTTTTCGCGCAGTAGCCTTTTGTTGACCTTGCCGACACTGGTTTTGTCTATGGCCTCTATAAATTTTACCCGTGTCAAAATAACCTGCTTAGATATTACTCCAGTATCGGTATATTCGTGCAGTAACGCCAGAATCTCTTTTTTACTTGGTTTGTCCTCCGTGTCAGCCGTGTCAGTTGTAACAACTATAAGCGCCAGGGGACGTTCTCCCCATTTTTCATCTGGTTGCGCGATTACGGCCACTTCGGATACAGCATTATGGTGAGAAAGGATATCCTCTAACTCCAGTGATGAAATCCATTCGCCGCCACACTTAATGACATCCTTGGTGCGGTCGGTAATTTTAATGTAGCCTTTGTGGTCTTTGTTTGCTACGTCGCCGGTGTGGAGGTAGCCCCCTTGCCACAGATTCTCAGAGTTGCGCGTATCTTTGAGATAACCCTGAGTAAGCCATGGTGCCCGTACCACAATCTCGCCGCTGTTTTGAACTCCATCTGCTATATCTTCCATATGTTCGTTAACAACGCGTAGGTCAACCAGTGGCATGGAGCGACCGGTTTTGCAGCGATATTCAATCTGCGTGTCTATATCAAGTTGCAACATCTCAGCATCAAGGTGTGCTAACGATAAGATCGGGCAGGTTTCAGACATCCCATAACCGGTAAAGATATCAACTCCGCGTTTTA
>NBLX01000085.1 GCA_002084705.1 Desulfobacteraceae bacterium 4572_35.1 | reverse complement strand
ATATGGGATCGATTAAGCACTGTATCAACAGCAGACTTACCCCATTAAACTTCGTGACAGACAGAGGATGACTGGCTTCGCTTGTCCACTTCGTCAACAACGTTATATATGGCTCACGATCAAGAATGGAGGACAAAAAAGCTCTGCGTACTTGACTTTCCCTGAAATGTAATTACAATAATTACGAGCCTAAAATAGGTCCTGAAAAAATGGAGTATTCTATGAAAAACCATGAGCACACAATAGATATCAAATTAGTTCCTATTGGAAATTCCAAAGGAATTCGTATCCAAAAAGCACTTTTACAAAAATACGATCTCACCAGTTCCCTGCTACTAGAAGAAACCGACAGAGGTTTGCTTCTACGCAAGAAAAAAGAGGATAAACTTTCTTTTGAAGAGACGTACAAAGCAATGGCCAGTGAAAATGAAGAATGGCAGGACTTGAATGTAACGCTTTTAGATGGTCTTGAGGGGGAAGATTTTGACAATTAGTAGGTATGAAATTTATTTTGCTGATCTTAATCCAACTATTGGCAGTGAAATTAATAAAATGCGACCAGTCGTTGTTATTAGTCAGGATGCAATGAACAAAAATCTCGAAACCATTGTCATTTGCCCACTAACTTCAAAATTACATCCTACATGGAGAACTCGACTCCAAATTAAATGTGCCAACCAAAATGCTGAGATTGCCGTTGACCAAATTCGCACTATAAGTAAGCAACGATTAAAAAAACGGATTGATCAATTGCCAGAAATGAAAGCGGCACAACTACGTAAGCTGATTACTGATATGTATGGTGGCTAGGATGATGAGACAGCACAGTAAAATTCTTTCTGCAGCCTATGAATTTATCCGCCGCTAAATATACTAATCACAACAGACTTTGTCCTCGCTTGTCCACTTCATCAACAACGACCTCTCGACCCTACAAAGATTGACAATTATTGTATTGTTACTACAATTTGCCCACAAGGAGGTTGCGACATGCATATTTCATTAACATCAGAACTTGAAGCAGCTATTAAACAAAAAATAAGCTCAGGATATTATAATAATGCCAGTGAGGTTATCCGAGATGCGTTACGTTTCTGGGAGGCCAATGAAGAACTTGTCAACTACATGGAGCTCGAAATTTTACAAAAACGCTTAGCCGTTGGAGCTGATCAGGCTACTCAGGGTATATTTGTAAATCAATCTGTCAGCGAAATTGTTGCTGAGCTTGAAAATGAATAAATATCGTCTGACCCCAGCAGCAAAAAACGATTTATTGGAAATATGGCAATACACGATTAAAGCTTGGGGTAATAAAAAAGCTAAACAGTACCTATTGAACATTGAAACAAAACTCGAATTAGTTGCGATCACCACGGAACTTGGCAAAACCAGACCAGAGATTAACCGAAATTATTTTTCGTTTCCTGCCAGTCACCACATAATTTATTATTTAAAAACTGAAGACCATATCCAGATCATTGCTATTTTGCATCAGCGAATGGATGTTGAGCAGCAATTTCGGGCATAAATACGCATATATAGTGATAATTTTTCCTACACCGCTTTTCACTAATTCATCGTGGCTACTGATTTTACCATCCTTGCTGGGCGTTTTATTCAAGTGGCCATTTCCAGTGAGAGAAAGTAAATAAGTAAACAGCCCTCAATTCCCCCATTTACTATGGCATTTCTTTGTCATCTAACCATACTGCGATAACGGTATTGTTGCGCAAGGTTAATACCACTTTAACGCCTTCGGTAAAATCACGTTTCGAAACATACTTGCCACTAAAAGCGTAATACTCAACCCTGTCACCAAGAAAATATTCGGAATCGCTTATTATGATATGGTTTTCGTTAAATTTTTCCAGTTTACCCATGTGCTGCCAATTTGGTTTTAATTCTGATGCGCTTACATTTGCACAACAAATCAATAGAATTATGTGTGCAAATAGCAGTTTTGTTATTTTTTTTGTCATTACACCCTCCTATCTAGTTAAGTTGACGCCAATAAATTGTTCCCAAAGGCTCAGCCGTAATATCTAGTTTATCACGATTGAGATATACCCTATCGGGACCACCAGGATTAGAAACAAACGTTGGTTCGTTTTGCGGACCAGTAAATAACCTACCTGTAGGGGGCACTCGATCATCAGTAGTTGATTCATCTCCATCCAGATCAATCAGGTCATCATCGGTTCCCAAGTCAAATTGTGACATGTTCAAGCGTCCTCCAGTACAAGCATCCATTATATAGAAGAAGGAATCTCCTCCGCCAGAACAGGGGGAATTGCTGGGGATAAGGGATACAATAAATGCCCTGCCGTCGTTGATAGTGACATCTTTTACTATACGTTCACCATTATATTGGTCATCATCATTGTCGTCATTGACATCTTCTTCGGTGCGTAAATCAAAAAACCAACCAGCATATAAACTGGGGTTTGACTTTTGTCCGCTTGTTGTATCATCTACGACTGGCCATGCCACTGGAGGGGTTTCAGTATTAACTGGTTTATTATTGGAGAGCGTACGGTAAAGATTGCTGTCTATATATCTTGCATCAACTACTGTTTGGCGCAAAAGTTTAAGATCGTTTCGGCTTAATGATGCATCGTTTACAGCTTTACTACTTATTTGGCCTAAATATTCGCTATCATCATCGTTATCTCCATAATCCCAAATACCATAAATAGTTTGGAGGGCAGTATCTGTGCGATCAGGCTCTCCTAAAAATTTTCCGGTACCAAAAACAACCATGTAACCGTGTTGTTCGCAGTGGTTCATAACATCAGGTCGCGATGTTATAGATTGACTTGCCGATGTAAACAATGGCTGAGGATTGTCGTCTTCATCCTTGTAAGCAATTTCCCAATTCTCAACGTTTTCATCACGCAAATCAAACTTCCACATATTGCCGTTTAAATCACCGGCATAAGCATAGTCAACTTTGTAGTCGCTATCACCGTAAATAACCGCTGGCTCAGACAAACCATTTGAACCAGACGCTCCTGTATCAATTTTATTCAGCAAAGTGCCATCCATATCAAATATATATAATATGGCGGATTCGTTGGTGCTGCTATACCCGTTGCCTATAATCACAACCCATTCGTGATCAGGATCATTACTGCGAACAATTGCTGGTTTACTGTAAGTAAATCCCAAATCATCATCATTGTTAGCTTCTGCTGAGTATTCCCACTGAAAAACATTAGATGCAATATCGGATACTGTCAGACTACTGTCTTCAGCGTCTATCAGTACCGTGCCGTTGTCCTCTTTATCATAAAGTTTAAGCGCATAAATACCTTTACCACCTTTTCCTAACCCACCAACCAGCATTGTTTTTTGCGGGTTTAATTTTTTCACAGTAGGGGTTAAATCAACAAAAAACTTATGGCTGTAGCCATCCTTGGTTAGATATTTTAAATTGTTAAACACGCTATTAGGAACAAATGTGAAGCGCTCATCACCTGTTTCGCTATCAACTGCATGCAACATACCATCATTCGCACCAAAATAAAGGGTTTTACCGGTGGGTGATACAGTAGGTGAGGAATGAACAACATCACCTAAAATTGAATCTCTATAGCGAAAATTATAGGTTTCCACACCTGAAGTATCGCCTCGGACAAAATTAACCCGCGCCTCTGCTAACGCAGCATCACTCTCCGATTCGAAAAGAAGTTGTCCTTTCTGCATGTCAGAGAGTGATGAATAAACAAAATTGACGCCAGTTATGCCATCAAATGTGATTATTTTACGGCTGGAATAGCTGGGAACACCATTTTTTGCATGCCAAAGAATATCATCATCGCTATCCATTACTGCACCTGTATTTTGATCTACAGGATAAGCAAGAACGTCACCTGACCATTCATTAGGAACATATTGGGTTTCATAAATGGCCATATCAGTACGAAATTCATTAGTACTAACCGATACAGAAGCTCCAGAAGTAGGTTTACCTATATCTGAAACAATTTCCATCAGAGCTTCAACAAGTTGCTCCGGATCTTGAGCATTGAAATATGTACCTCTGCCATTCACAGATGCATGCCATAAATCATCAATTTTTTCATGATCACCGCTAGCAGGATTCGGCCATGTGGGCATAGGAGTACTGTCATTCAGAAAACATGTATCATTTTCATAATATGGACCAGGAGTGCCATCACTATTTAAATCATTTGGATCAATGGTGCCAGTGACACCAAAGGATACTGAATAGGTTGACATATGTTGATGAGCAGCGGTGTCACAGGCGTTGGTAGGAACGATATCAGACAAAGAATTAGCTATGTCCTGATAATAGTACTCCATTGCCACATCTGCAACTGTATCAGAATAGGCATCTGTATAAGGAGCTACTCCAGAAAAAGTAGTTATATCGTTATCAACATTACCTACTCCTGGGCTACTACCGTTCCAGAATCCATCGGTCATGGCAATAGCATAAGCTTTTTGACATCCGCCGCCATCAGCTTCTGAGCTGTATGGGGAGTTCCCGATATTTCCATCATTGTTATCGTCTTGATCGAAATATTGACCAATATCTTTTAGCCCACTGCGCAATGGTGTCCCACCATCAGAATTCATATCGTATAACTTTTCGAGCAGTGTATCTGTTTGATCAATATTGGCATAACTGACTGAGGTACTTTCAAGCATCACAGCATCTGCAAGAGTGCTGCTCCCCGTGCTTGCGGCATGTCTTTCAACTGTAATAGACTGTGAAGTACCTTCATCAAAAGTGTATGGGCCGCCAATATGAACCCACTCATTGCATACGTTTCCACTTTCCTCCCGTTGGTTTACATATACGCTAGTAGAACCACCGGAATGTTCAATTGTATATTTTGCAGATTGATCTCTATTATTATAACAATCCCACCAAGCATAGACATTGTATTGATCTGTTGCTGGCACATTCAAATTCCAGCTTGCTGAATCTCCTTCATGCGTAGTATATTTGGCTGAAGCAGCATATTCGTCGGATGATCCTCCAGATTCAGACCAATTACCATTTTCGCTATACCCTGCATCCTGGTTGTCAACTACGAAAATTTCTTCGTTTTCAACCATATCCAGTTTGACGGGTAATACTTCTTGGTTCACTCTTTTATGAATCGAGTAAAGTCCTACCTTTACCCCTTCCATTTGCCTGATTGCATGGGCAATAGCCGACTTTGCAGTTAATTCGCGGCGGCGATAAAATGAATACCAGTTTGCAAAATTTTGCAAATCTTCCGTTACGGAATAATAACCAGTCACGTTACCATCTTCATCATATTTTGCTTTTTTAACCGAATTTGGTACTTCGTCGTCGGATACCTGAGTTATCTCTCCATTACCCACTTGATCGTTACTGTCTATATCGTTAAACAGATAGTAGCTGCGAGTTTCATTGACAGGATCAAGGTTTACTAGATAAATATTTCCATTGTCATCTTTTGTATAATAATGGGAGTTTTTGATAGAAATGCTAGAAGGATCGCTAATTGTTCCTGCTGGGAGCAACCTGACAGCATCAGCTAGGGTGCTGCCCCCAGTACTGGCATTGCCGCCACACACTGAGACTCCATTGTAACTTGTACCGTGGCGTGCTACTACAATGCTATAATCCTGATTGGCGGTATAATTATGGGTTCCTAACATATGATTCCACTGTTGTTGATTTTGACGTTGATTAAGACAGTAGCTTGTTATGCCACCATCATGTTCAACCAGATACAAAGCACGCTCATCGCGATTGGAATAATTATCCCACCAAGCATAAACATCGTAGTTTCCTGTCTCTTCTACGCTGAAGTGCCATTCCGCCCTGGCATCCTCGTTGTCAGTCCATTGAGCATCAGCGCCATATTCGGCATCAGAAGAACCGCCAGACTCCTCCCAATCGCCTCCATTTTCATCGTTGTCTAATGTATTGTCAGCATTAACTAAATTGAAATTGTTATTTGCGTTTGCGGTTGCCTCATTGTCAACAATCAATTCTCCTGAAGCATTTACTAAGACACTAGCGTATTCATCGTTTAGCGTCAGGGTTTGTGTTTCATCGCCATGAGGATTGCCACGCGGTGTCGTTGTACTTGCATCATTTTTACCAGGCCAAGGGCGATAATTGGTGTGAGGGTTGTAGAAAACCTTATTATAACCGGACCACTGAGATTCCCACTCCAGTCGCTCAGTGCCACTCAGCACTCCTCCTCCGTAGTTAGGATCTGTTTCGGGGAAAATATATTCGTCGCCCCCGAATTTTCCATCATTTTCCGGGGTCATTACAGACCAATCCATACTACCTGAATCATCTATAAGAAACATGATCAATGGTGGCGCTGATTGAACCTTGGTTTCCATGGGACTATCGCTGATATCTATGCCCCCTGCCAGTGCATAGTTTATCCAAGTAACAACCAGTAAGGTCGTTATAAAGCTTTTTCTAAACATAGAAATTCCCTTTCTATTCTTAAAAACGTAGTCCTAATTCAATCATGGAAGTGCCACGTCGTGCGCCAGCAACTGTATCACTATAAAGACCAACGACAGCACACTTACGCCTTACCGTTGTTTTACCGTTAGCAGTCACACTAGAGGTACCACTTGGCCCTAAGTCTGCAGCCCTAAAGCTTGTATTGCTTATTACTCCATCTGAACTGTTCTCGCCAGCGTTCCCTTCTTGCACCCATGTGGCAGGGTTGCGAATCGCGACATCATCCCCGCTGGAATTGGTAGCTGCTTCAAGAAATTCAGTTCGTTTTGCTGATTTTTCGTCGGCGGAGTAATTAGGTAGATCTATTTTTAATTGTTGTACAAAGGTAGGTGGGGTTCCACTTTCAAGTTCTGATTTAATTTTTTTCAAAACAATACCACCTTCATATGCGGCAGATTCACTGGCATAAAAATTTTGCTTTGCTGCTTTATCATTGCCGGAGATTTGCAATTCAATCGTCGTAGTGTTAGTTGCCGCAATACCGATAATCATCAAGACTGTTAACATTAACAACGAAGTTATTAAAACAAAACCCCGTTCATTTTTGAGCATTTTAAACATATCAGATGGCTCCTGTATAATTAAATTATAGGTCAACCCTAACCATGTCTATGGAAAATCTTTGTACTTGCCCCGGTTTTTCTATCTGGAATCTGACTGTTTTTAAACCCGAATTTTCCTTTCCTAGTAAATTGGAAGGAATAGCATTATTCTTGTGATTGTAGGCAACATTCCAAAAAATCACATATCCATTAGCAGTATCAATTCTTCCATCGGCGGTTGCATCAGTGACATCGTCTAATCCAAAATTGCCACCATTGTCATCGACACCATCATGATTATTGTCTTGGCTGGTGCCATCACCATCTGTGTCGTCCCAATCACCGTAATCGTTTGCTAACAATGTTTCTATCTGATCTGCCCCGACGGTGACTGCTTCACTAATCTGTCGCCCCTTACTGTTACCTTTGATCGAGGTAATCTGCATGGTTGCAACACCCAAAATACCAACCGCAAAAATAACCAG
>NBLX01000084.1 GCA_002084705.1 Desulfobacteraceae bacterium 4572_35.1 | reverse complement strand
CGCAAGGTATTTTTCGAGATCATGGGTCTTAAGCCAACGGACAAACTCGATGGTTTAAAACAATCAATTGGGTTGGAACTCCTCACCCCAACCAGAATATATGTAAAAACAATCCTTAACCTGATTCGAGATTTCAACATAAAGGGGATTGCCCACATCACCGGCGGCGGGATACTGGAAAATATTCCACGAGTGCTTCCCAATCACTGCCAAGCCACAATCAAAGATGGTAGCTGGGAACAAGCACCTATCTTTAAAGCATTACAAGAAGGCGGCAACATCGACAAAACAGAGATGCACCGCACCTTCAACAATGGCTTGGGGATGATATTGGTAGTTCCTAGCGACCAATGTGATGAAATCCTGATCCGATTGTCTGGACTGGATGAAACCGCATGGGAGATTGGCATTATCGAGTCTAACAAAGAAGATAAAGCTAAAGTTGTATTGGCGTAATATCTTCTATACCGGAGACTGAAGTGGCTAAAAAATTGCGTATCGGTGTTCTCGCCTCAGGAGGGGGAACAAATTTACAATCTATTATCGACGGTTGTACAAATGGAGATATAGATGGTCAAATAGTTGTGGTTATTTCCAATAACCCCGAAGCTGGTGCCTTAAACAGGGCTACCAACGCCGGGTTAACAACTGAATGTATTAATCATCGCAATTTTTCTCAGCGCCAGCTCTTCGACAACGCTGTCGTCCAAAAACTTTTGGACAATAGAGTTGAGTTGGTAGTGTTGGCTGGTTTCATGCGTATCATAGGTCAGCAATTTCTTGATGCCTTCCCCGGCAGAATAATAAACATTCACCCTGCCCTGTTGCCAGCATTTCCCGGCTTACACGTTCAGCAAAAAGCCATAGACTACGGAGCACGTTTTTCTGGGTGCACTGTCCATTTTGTTGATGGTGGCGTTGATACTGGGCCAATTATCATTCAGGCTGTGGTTCCTATCCTCGACACAGACAACGATGACACATTATCAGCGCGAATACTCGATCAGGAACACAAAATCTACCCTCAGGCGATTCAATGGTTTGCACAAGGGAAATTAAAAGTCGATGGTCGCAAAGTCAGCATAATCGGTCACACACAAAAACCGGACGCTGTTCTAATTAATCCGCCGTTAAATTCATGAATACACGCACTCCAATTTTGGTAAGCGCCTGCCTGCTCGGTTTAAACACTCGTTATGACGGTAAAACCAAACAGTGCCCAGCAGTTTGTCGCTATATAGAACAACATAAATTACTTCCTGTCCCCATATGTCCTGAACAACTTGGAGGCATGACAACCCCTCGCTGCGCCAGCTTTTTCAGCTTTGGCGACGGTAAAACCACACTGATCGGCGACGGTAAACTACAAAATGAACAAGGGCAGGAGGTAACCGCACATTTCATAAACGGCGCACAACAAAGTCTGCAAATTGCCAAACTGACTGGGTGCACAACAGCGATACTCAAACAACGCAGCCCCTCATGCGGTGTCAATTACGTCTACCTCGGCACAAAAAAAATCGCCGGGCAGGGAGTAACAACAGCACTCTTAACTCAACATGGCATTAACGTTATAAGCGAGGACGATATTCAAAGTTGAAAACGATCTAGCCACACAACAAAACCACAAGATTTAATCAAGAACCAGAGTTAGACATAAAGGGCGCAGCAAGCGGTGCCCCTACCATTTATGGACAGAACAATCTGTTTTATCGCCACATATCAAAAAAATTAAAAAACTGATACGGGTTATCCTGACAATAATCTTCCAAAATTGCGGCATAGCGTTGCGCATAAGGGGTAAACGCCGATGGGCGACGACCCAAACCTTGTGGCACTTCAATCACATCGGCAACCACCATTTCGTAATGGGTTTCAGCACATTTGCGACTGGTGATCACCACAATTGGTGCTCCTGTCGCTGAGGCAAGATGGTAGGCACTCATCGGCAACGCCACCTGTTGACCTAGAAAAGAAACATGGACTCGATTCTTTTCGTGTTCGGGAACCCGATCCCCCATCACCGAGAGAATGCCACCATGTTTTAATACCGCTAACATCTCAAATGCGCCACCTAAGTAGCCTTGCGGGTCAATGACTCGATAGGGAGATTCCTCTTTTATCTCGCCACCCTCTTTTTCGTAATCGTGCCTTTCAAAGGAGCTGGCATGGCCGTGCATCAACATGTGGATCGGTTCGTTAAGCGCTCCCATGGCCGACATCGCCAATTGCCAGCAACCCACATGAGACATCAATAAAATCATGCCACGCTTCTGATCACGTACTTTCAACAGTTGCTCGCGCCCAACAAGGCTGACATGGATCTGATCGGAGCCGAGACTACTGACAATGGCACGATCTACCATCACCTGCCCAAAAGCGACAACCATTTGATACTGTTGCCACAGGCGAGTAAAGCCAACAGAGTTGGGGAAACGACGGTCAAGGTAGGGATTGCAGCCATGGCGAACCTGGGGCCAAAACAATACGTAAACAGCGCAAACACAGTTCAATAAAAGATAGGCAGCTCGACGGCCACCCAAGCGGATAAACAGATAAAATGCCTTATATCCCCATGGAGAACCGAGTGTACGTTGTTTTTTATTCACGGGCATGATGTGTCCCTATCAGACACAGTTTGCCAAGCACGTTGCTGCAACCAGCGACTGATCACATAGACAATTAAACCACCAACAATGGCAAACAACGGTCCCAGCAATAATGAGCCAAGAAACCATTCATATACCCGATCAATACACTGGAGACCAAGAGTTTCAAAACTGATATCGGTCAACCATTTTCCATGGCGAAAAAAATAGCCCAATTCAATACACAGTGCCGGAACCAGCGGTGGCATACACAGGTTACCAGCAGCCACGGCCAGATAGCGATTCACCCCAATAAATCCGGCGGCAAATAATGTCACTACAGTATGGCAGGCGATCAGCGGCAACGTACCCAGGAGCAATCCAAGCGCCATGGCTAAACCCAGCTTCGATGGCGAAATATCCTGCGCCAGCAGGTTGCGTAACGATTGCAACGGTTGCCGCCACGAAAATGGCGGTTGGTCGGCACGGATCAAACGCTTGTGCGGCCACGGAGCAATAGAACGCATACATAAACGCATATTTAGCCACGATAAGTTAATGTTATCCCTCACCTTATTGAAGTGGGAAATTCGCTCGCTGCCGGGGGCATAATAAACCTGAATAGGTAGATCATGTAATGGCACCCCCGCCCAACACGCCTTGACCAGCACCTCAACCTCAAAGGAGTAGCGACTATCGGTAAAGTGCAAGTGCTCCAACACTGCCAGCGGATAAGCGCGAAAACCACTCTGGGCATCCCCGAGCTTACAGCCGGTTTCCACCCGCAACCAAAAGTTAGAAAAGTGGCGACCAAAGCGAGAGCTGGCGGGGATATTGTCGGCACTAAAATCACGCATACCCACATAAACTGCTAACGGCTCCCGCATCACCGCCTTAAAAAACAGCGGTAGATCTTCCGGCAGGTGTTGCGCATCGGCATCGATGGTAACAATATGGCTGAACCCACGTTGACGTGCCTGTGCGGCAGCGGTTAAAATCGCTTCCCCTTTACCTCTATTCACCTCATGACGCAGCACCGTCACCTTTAAATCGGTAAGCGTCTGTGCCCCGCCATCGCTACTGCCATCATCCACCACCAACACATGAGCATGTTGCTGCAAACAACGCTGCACCACATCGCGCACCGTGCCACCGTGGTTATACAGCGGCACCACAACTAGCAGTTGATCTAAACTGACGTTATCGTGATGCATTGGCAACCTCATCAGCGTTATCATCGGCTATGCGCTTACCTCTTTTAACAAAGGATAAAAAACCGCCTAAATTAGCAATAAAGCGATACCAACTATGGGGTGATTTCCACAACATGGTGACGTAACCCCACAACACCTCGGGTCGATGGAAGTGGGCGCGATAGAAGTCGCTGAACAACTCTTCTAGTCGTTCTTCGGTCATCCCCTTGGTAACAAATTGAAAGCCCATGCAATCCATCTGTGCCCAGTCCTCGGTGAAAGTTCCCAACTCATGAATATTTTCGTACAACGGCGAACCGGGGAACGGGGTAAACTTGGCCACATTCAAATCATCAATGGGTAAATTAAAGATATAATCCATACTGCGCTTGATGCTCTGCTCCGTTTCCCCCGGCAAACCCACCATCATCAAACCCTTGACGCGCACCCCGTGTTTTTTGATCAGACGGATGGTGTCCGCTAACATATCTAAATCTGGATTCTGGCGATGTTGCGCCAGCAGGTCGGGATCACCGGTCTCAATTCCCAAACTCATCATCCAACAACCAGCCTGTTTCATCAGACCTATCAACTCATCATCCACATGTTCAGCACGGATAGCGCAATTGAACGTCATCCCCAACGGTTTTTCGATCATCATACGGGTAAAATCCACCACCCGCTGACGATGGAATGTAAACTGATCATCGTAAAAATTGATATGTTTGACCCCATATTCATCACGCAGATATTGCATGTGAGTATAGAGATATTGGGCGGAGTTAAAACGGAAGGTGCGTTGAAACACCGAACGGTCACAATAACTGCACGCGTAGGGGCAACCACGGCTGGAGATACAACTAGTATTAGGTGCTTTGGGATAATTAAAAATCGGCAACTGGTAAGCCTGCGGGAAACCGCTGAGCTTATGGTAGGCGGGGAACGGTAAGCTATCGAGATCAAGAGCGGGCTTACGATAACCGGCAAAGCTCACAACACCAGAAGCAGTGCGACACACCACCCCGGCAACATCCGGCCAGTTCTCAACCTCGGTGGTCAACAGCTGATAAAAACTCTCCTCCCCCTCGCCGACAATAAGAGCATCAAGGATTGGATAATCTTCGAGTAAAACCCCTTTTAGTGCCGAAACATGGGGGCCGCCCACCACCACCTGAATATCTTTCTGTTCTTTTTTTACCATTTCGGCAATGCGCACCCCATCAAGAAAACTTGAGGTGGTACAGCTTAATCCAAGCCACGCCGGTTGCTGTTGACGAACATAATCAAGAATCTGACGATCAGAATCGGGGAAAGCGTAGCAATCGATAATATCAACTTCCAGCTCACGTTCAAGCAGATAGGCCGCAATAGCCGCCAAACCTAGAGGTGGCATTATATTAGCCAGCCGTGACACGTCGTTTTCGGCGCTGGAGCTGGCGTAGCCCAATGGATGAACAAGGAGAATGCGACGACTATTAACCATTTTTACGTGCTCTCTTCCGTTTCGGTTTATCACCAAAATTTACCATCTGATCCCACAAAATCCCCTTAAATCCAAAGTTGTTCATCATGGTCATCTGTTCCTGACCAGCGGATGGGGGGAAGATACGATCACGACGGCCATTGAAAGCCTCAAGGATCTGTTGATTCATCCACTGCTGATCTATATGGGGCGACAGGTAATATACCGGCTTGATCAAATCTACATCGGCACTGACAACTCCATCGGCAATAGCACGCTGCACCAGCGGAGATTTCGGGAAAATACGGATACCAGAAAAAGCGAACACTACAGTATTTTCTAACTGGGCAATATTGTTCAACCCCTCTTTCAGTGTATCGGGAGTCTCCTCGGGGCCACCAAACATAATAAAATGGGCACAGGGTATCTCGGCTGCCATAGCCAACTGGTGGCAGCGTTTAACCTCGGCAAAGGTAAAGCCCTTATTCAACCCAGCAAGGGTTCGATCACAACCGGCATCGGTTCCCATCTCCATGGCGTACAACCCAGAACGCTTAAGTAACGCCAGATTCTCTTCAGTTAATCCCTGTGGGCGGAAAAAACCACACCAGTTTATAGAGATATCACGGCGCAAGATCTCCTCTACCAAGGTGAGATAATGACCACTACTATCGTTGAAAATTGAGTCGGTAAAAAACAGGTGATCGGTGGAGTAATCGCGTTGCATCCGCTCAATATCATCAACCACCGCTTCAACTTCACGGGGTCGAAAACTGTTACCCTCTAATCCGGGGTAGGTGCAGTAGATACAGTGATAAGGACAACCCCGTTTCGACTGCAAATTGACCATACCGCTACGCTGTTGATAATACTCCACATATTCGGGTATTAATGATGGTCCCTGCATCTGGCTGCCGTTTAGAGGGGTCGGACTGGAATTCAAACGCTCAACTTTTTCACCACGCTCCAGGGCAGCAATCATCTCTCCAACGATCACCTCCCCCTCACCCACAACGCCGTAGTCAGCCTGTAGATAATCGAGTATTTCTTTGGGCATAATTGAAAAAGCCGGGCCACCGACAATCACCACACTGTCGACACATCCCTTTATCTCTGCCACCAGTTTTCTGGCATCGGCAAGATACCAGTTATCATCGGAACTGAAAGAATCTACATTGTCGATATTACGCAGCGACATGGCCACAATATCTGGCTGGAACTGACGCAATTGCTCACACAATTTACTGTGCGATTGCTCATGCACAAGAAAATCAAACTGCTGAACCTCATGCCCCTGCTGTTCGAGCACTCCAGCTATAATTGCCATCCCCAGCGGATACACTGGATATGGCTCACTGGCTATATTGCTTGACAACATAAATACACGGCTCATCAGATCGCTCCAGCTATCTTTTTATTAAAAATACGCCGCCGCTTAGTGTCATATTTTCGGTAGGTGCCATCCTCCATCTCGCGAGCAATTACCTCTTTAAATAATTTACTCATCTTTAACTGATAGCCACCGTCAGCATTGAATGTATCCCATGCATAGTAGAACATCTGTTGCAACTCATCAGGGGTCATCTGCTTAGGCTGGAACACCACTTTATCTGCGGTATAATCACCCCAGTTGTTTGACAGGATCCGCCCCTCCTTCTCCATTTGATCACGTAACGGCGATTTGAGAAACGGGGTCATGATGGTAAACTCGGCAACGTCTAAATCAACTTCTAGCAAAAAGTCCACCAGCGCCCGAATATCATCAGCACTCTGGTTGTCAGTGCCAAGGAGAATGGTACCCTCAACACCTATCCCAAATTCCTTGAGCCGCTTAATGCGGTTACGAATAACATCAGAGGTATCAAACACCGCCTGATACACGTACCACGCACCAGCATCAGCGGCAGCTTGCAACACATCGTCATCATCCAAAAGGGGATGGGACACCCACTTCTTTTTCAACGGTTTCATGGCAGCAAAAAGGTCAAGAAGCCACTGTTTATCCTGCGC
Organism: Desulfobacteraceae bacterium 4572_35.1; assembly: GCA_002084705.1. GTDB lineage: Bacteria > Desulfobacterota > Desulfuromonadia > Desulfuromonadales > Desulfuromonadaceae > Desulfuromonas. The sequence continues at coordinate 312 of NBLX01000084.1, read as the reverse complement.
CATGGAGTTATCAACAATAAACAGGCGGTTATTAGGGATAGATTCCATCTCGGCTATCACCTTATCGATGGGGCGGGGGCGAAACTGCTGGCCACCAAGATAGCCGGTACAACATGGATAACATTTGAATTTACACCCACGCGAGGTATGAACCAGATCCAACATCTGTACGCCACGATAGTTGTACAATTCACGATCAAGAATATCACGCCGGGCAGTACCTACTAATTCAATATCTGGGTGCTGGTGCATATAATTGTAAACTTTTTTCAACTGACCCTTTTCAAAGTCATCAATTACAGCCTGCATCCG
>NBLX01000083.1 GCA_002084705.1 Desulfobacteraceae bacterium 4572_35.1 | reverse complement strand
GCATTACCGGCAAAAAAGTTGCGCAATATATTTACATCGCGCAATGTAGCCTGATTAGGTTGAATACCAGTCAGAGCAGCCTGTTTTATAACGCTGCCAAGCACGTCTTGACTAAGGGATTGATCAATAGCAACACCACAACGCACCAACAGACGTGAGCGAATGAATTCCAACGTCGACATAATTATCAGCGATAACACTGCGGCAACAGTGATGGCATACAACGTTGGCATACTATAACTTGACAACACCCGATCGTAAATTTGTAACATGTAAATTGGAAAGGTAAGTTGCAAGATGTTAATGAATAGGCTGAAAAATCCGCCATAGACCAGATATGGCCGCCATTTTTTAAGAAAGCTTTTCATCCTTTTAATTAATTCTCCTGTATTTATTTTTTTTGCGACTGGATATACACACAAAACACTCCCATAAAGTTAAATGATAATCATTCCATACGGCATTAATTCTTCAGACATTCGAAATCCTGCCCATTAAGCAGCGGACTTTTTGCAACGCCATTACGCATCAAATTTAGTTTTCGGTAAACGACCCAGGTGTTTACAAAAATAGCGCACCATACTAATAAAATGCCACCGTAGATACCGCCAATGGTGATGACTCGCGCGGCAGGCATCATGCACAACAGCAGCGGAGGGGCAAACGACTATTGTCTGTTCACTTTTTCTCATACGGATGCAGATATCAACATCCTCATAATAGAGAAAAAACTTTTCATCAAATCCCCCAAGATCATAAAAGCAAGGACGACGAAACAACATAAACATCCCCGCTGCCCACTCCGGGACAAAGGGTTTTTGTCCCAAAGTTACAGGGTTTTTGTCCCAAGGTTACAGAATAGCTACCATCAGACCAGCCAAACCCTTTAACCAACAACGAAAACGGTGTCGGATAACGACGGATACTATCATCTACCTTACCATCACTATCTAAAACTAATGGCACAGCCAAATCAGCATCATTCTCGGCGAGGCAGGAAGTTAATGCGGGAAATGGGTTATGTATAAAACTTATATCGGGATTTACAACACAAAAAAAGGCGTTTCGACAATACTTAAAAGCTGCATTGTGATTTGCCCCAAATCCTGCAGGGCTCCGATTGTCGATAATGTCAAGCTTTGCACCACAGCTAAGTTTAGATGATTCGGGGATATTGCGAGTAAGGATGATCTGCCCAATTTCAGGGAAATGCTCCAATTGCTGAACGAGTTGATCTACCATACAACCGTGACCATGGCTGACTATTGAAACCGTTATCATTGTAAAAGACCTTAAACAAACAGTGCAAACTTGCCTGTCACGCAATAAACTGGTTGTTTTTTACTAAAAAGAATTTTTAAAACTTTTTGCAGCTTTATCTTTATCAGACAAACTAACGCATAAGCCTTGCATTGGCCAATCTATTCCCAAATCAGCGTCATCCCAACGAATACAACGTTCATAATCAGGAGCATAGTAATCGGTGGTCTTATACAAAAAATCGGCAGCCTCACTCAGCACCAGGAACCCGTGGGCAAACCCCTCTGGCACCCAGAATTGTCGTTTATTCTCCGCTGACAGATGGCAACCTACCCAGACACCAAAGGTTGCTGAGGATTTTCTTAGATCCACGGCAACATCAAATACCTCGCCAACAACGCAGCGCACTAATTTACCTTGAGGTTGCTGTACTTGATAATGAAGACCCCTTAATACACCTTTGGTTGAACGAGAATGATTATCCTGCACGAAGTTGACCTCTCTACCTACCGCAGTATTAAAGGCTTTGCTGTTCCAGCTTTCCATAAAAAAACCGCGATCATCACCAAATACCGTTGGTTCAATGATGAGAACATCGGGGATTTTTGTTTTAATGACTTTCACTTTATTTTTTCTCCTGAAGAACTTTTTCAAGATACTCACGATAACTGGACTTAGGAGTATTCTTGACAATCTGTTCAAACCGTTGCCGATTAATGAACCCTTTACGAAAAGCAATCTCTTCGAGACAAGCTATTTTCAACCCCTGCCGTGCTTCGAGGGTACCGATAAAATGGCTGGCTTCGAGCAAACTCATGTGAGTACCAGTATCAAGCCAAGCAATACCCCGCTCCAACCTTTCTACCATCAATTCACCACGGCGCAGATATTCGAGATTAACATCGGTGATCTCCAATTCGCCACGGGCAGAAGGCTTTATCTGTTTAGTAATTTCGACAACTTTATTATCGTATAAATAAAGGCCCGGAACTGCAAAACTGGATCTTGGCACAACTGGTTTTTCCTCAATGCCTATAGCCCTACCTTGTTCATCAAATTCAACCACACCGTAACGCTCTGGATCGGTCACTTGATAACCAAACACTTTGCCACCAGTGGTAAATTCGGCGACAATGCGTGTCAGTTCCATCTTTCCGTAAAAGATATTATCGCCAAGGATCAGACAAACGGAATCGCTGCCGATAAACTCTTCCCCAACCAGGAAAGCCTGAGCTATTCCGTTAGGTTCAGGCTGAACAATGTACGTAAAGCGAACCCCAAAACGGCTACCATCACCAAGCAACGCCTCAAACCTGGGGGTATCGTCAGGAGTAGAAATTATCAGAATATCGTTAATCCCAGCCCGCATCAAAGTAGATATAGGATAATAGATCATTGGCTTATCGTAAACTGGTTGCAATTGTTTACTGCCCACCAGTGTTAACGGATAGAGTCGGCTACCAGCTCCACCGGCGAGGACAATCCCTTTTTTTATTCCTGACATTTAAAATCCTTTATCGTTTTAAGTCTTCAGATTCAAGTTTTAAGCAAAGCCTAACAGTTACAACTTGTATTCAAGCCTAATTCTTCAATCTGCCTTTTAAATACCTTGTCAAACTCTCTTGCCAAGGGGGAAGGTTTAGCCCAGTAGCTGTTACAATTTTCTCTTTAGACATGACCGAATATGCAGGGCGTTTAGCTGGAACTGGATATTCATCGGTGGTAATTGGCTTAATCTTTTTTACTTTAAGTGCAACATTGGCCTGACGCAGCTGGCTGATAATTTCACAGGCGAAATCGTACCAAGTACAGGCACCATCATTGCTGTAATGGTAAATGCCAAATTCTGATCCCTGAACTAAGCTGGCAGAATGATCTAATAAACACCAGATCGCATTAGATAGATCTACCGTATAGGTTGGTGTGCCTGTTTGATCGGCAACTATACCCAACTCTTCGCGCTCAGTGGCAAGACGGATGATGGTTTCGACAAAGTTCGCGCCATTGGGACCATATAGCCAGCTGGTACGGACAATATAATATTCTGCCAACCCGCTGTTTATAATCGCTTGTTCTCCTTGCCGCTTAGACGCACCATAAACCGAAAGTGGATTTGTTACCGCTTCTTCATTGTAAGGCGTTGTTGCATCACCAGAGAAAACGAAATCGGTCGAAATATGGACGAGTACAGCTCCAATTTTTTTGGCCACTGCAGCTAAATTAGCAGGACCTTGGCCATTGACAGCAAAAGCGAGTTCTTGTTGAGTTTCACAGTTATCGACCTGAGTAAAAGCTGCACAATTGATAATGACATCAGGTTGCAAGTCACCTAATACTGTATCAACCTGTGTAGCATTTGTAATATCAAATTCGGGCAGATCATAAAGGTGCAGGGCTACAGTTTCTGACACGGTTGCCCGTAACATGCTTGCCAGCATACCGTTGGCACCAATAATGGCTATTCTAGCATAAGACATGGATCAACCTCACTATTCTGCTGTACCTAAGCGTTCGCGCTGATAACTACCATCCTGTACCCGGCGACACCATTCAAGATTATCCAAATACCACTGAACTGTTTTGCGAATACCTGTCTCGAACGTCTCTTGAGGTTTCCAACCGAGTTCGCGCTGAATCTTACTAGCATCGATGGCATAACGCAAATCGTGACCTGGGCGATCGGTAACATAGGTAATGAGGGAGGCGTGAGGCTTGAAGCGGGAGGTGTGAGACTGGCGGTCTTGCTCCTCACCCCTAACTTCTGTCACCTGACCGCCTGCATCTTTCCCATCACCAACCAACTCATCCAGCAACGCACAGATCGTATTAACCACCTCTATGTTCTGCATTTCATTGTGCCCACCGACATTATACGTTTCAGCGATTTTCCCTTGAGTTACCACTGTATACAGAGCACGGGCATGATCATCGACATATAACCAATCACGCACTTGATTGCCTTTACCATAAACAGGTAATGGTTTCCCCTCCAGTGCATTCAAAATCATCAACGGAATAAGTTTTTCGGGAAAATGATACGGACCATAATTATTGGAACAATTGGTCACTAAAGTTGGTAAACCATAGGTTCGCTGCCATGCTCTAACTAAATGATCAGAACTGGCTTTGCTGGCTGAATAGGGGGAGCTGGGCGCATAGGATGTTTGCTCGGTGAACAGGTCTTCTGGCCCTTCCAGATCACCATAAACCTCGTCGGTAGAGATATGGTGAAAGCGAAACGCATCCTTGCGTAGCGCATCGAGCTCACTCCAATATTTGCGTGTTACTTCGAGCAATGTATAAGTACCAACAATGTTTGTTTCGATAAACGCGGCTGGTCCGTCGATAGAACGATCGACGTGACTTTCCGCAGCCAGGTGCATTACCGCGTCGGGTTGATATTGACGAAAAACACGCTCAAGTTCTACGCAATTACAGATGTCTACCTGCTCAAAGGCATAGCGGTCACTATCAGCAATAGCAACAAGGGAATCAAGATTACCAGCATAGGTTAGCTTATCGACATTAACGACCGAATCTGCAGTATTATTAACAATATAGCGGATAACAGCGGAGCCGATAAAACCGGCTCCACCAGTTACAAGAATTTTCATTATATAAATCCTCTATTTACCTTTTTCCATTATTTTACCAAGTAAATTAGTTGTCGAACGCCCCTCAACAAAGGAGATCAACTCAACACGTCCGCCCCAACTTTCTACCTGCTGACGACCGACAACAGTTTCCGGAGTGTAATCCCCCCCTTTAACCAAAACATCCGGACGTAAAGCTTCAATTAGCTGTAACGGTGTATCTTCGTCAAATATTACCACATAGTCGACACACGCCAACGCCGCCATCACCTGAGCACGATCTTTCTGCTCAACTAACGGACGCATAGATCCCTTAAGTCGTTTCACTGAAGCATCGCTGTTGAGCCCCAACACTAACAGATCGCCGAGGGCGCGGGCCCGCTGTAGGTAACTTACGTGACCGGCGTGCAACAGATCGAAACAGCCGTTAGTAAATACTATTTTTTTACCATTATTGCGAGCATGTTCAACAATATCACTCAATGATTCCAAGCTGTGTATCTTACCCTCATCCGGCAAACCACGTAACGTCACCGCATTTAATATTTCAGGACAACTGACGGTGGATGTGCCAACCTTAGCAACAACAATACCGGCAGCGACATTAGCGACGACGGCAGATTGTCTGAGTGTCAATCCTGCTGCTATACCAATGCCAATCAACGATAACACTGTGTCGCCAGCACCGGAAACATCGAACACTTCACGAGCGTGAGTGGGCAAATCAATCTGCTCTGCTTCACGTTGGAACAGGCTCATCCCCTCTTCGCTGCGAGTTAACACCAAAGCATCCAGCTTGGCCTGGTGCAATATTTTCATCCCCGCAGCCGACAAGGTTTCGTCATCTATTATCTGAATTGAGGAGGCCTCAGAAGCTTCAGCACGGTTCGGAGTTAGCAGGGTTGCCCCACTGTAACGCGTATAGTCACTCCCTTTTGGATCAACTACAACTGCAATACCATTGGCGCGTCCCATTGAGATAACCTGCTGCAACACAGCATCAGTCAGCACCCCCTTGCCATAATCGGAGATAAAAACCACATCGATCCGTTCTTTAGAATTGGCAGATTGCAACAGTTTAGCAATTTTAGCAATAAACAACTTTTCAATGGCATTAGAAAGATTAACTCTGCTCTCACGATCTATGCGCAGCATCTGTTGATTACTGGCGAGAATTCGTGTTTTGCGACTGGTTTGGCGCCCGTTATCAAAAACAACTCCAGATGTATCAGCACCTATATTTTTCAATTGGCGTTGCAGATCAAGACCATCTCCGTCATCACCAATAACTGAGCAAACTGATACCTGACAACCCAGCGCACGTAAATTATTCACCACATTGCCTGCACCACCAAGGCGCAAATCGGCACGTGACACATCTACAACTGGCACAGGAGCCTCAGGTGAAATACGTTTGGTTTTCCCCCACAAATATTCATCAAGCATCAGGTCGCCAACGACAAGTGCTTTTATTTCAGGCAAACGTCGCAAAAAATTCTGTATCTGTTCTATGGTCATAAAGAAGTTTTCCCACTTTCAATATTTTGAGAAACAAGGTAAAAGGGCATACTAAACTAAAATACATTGAAATCACAATAGCAGTTCAAACCTTTTTATCTGGCAATTGGCATCTAAACATGTGCATAAAAACCATCTATTCCAATCCTCAATGGAACGACATCTTAACAAACAACAACCTACGCAGCTTTGATCAGTTTTGGAATTTACAACTTGAGGCTGTAGATGAGGGCAACATCGGACGGGGTAAAAATGGCTGGAGTCGAGTCTGTATCCACACCCTTGAATCAGCCAATGGTACACCTAGGCGAATTATTATAAAAAGGCAAAGCAATTACCGCAGCCGCACAGCAACCCACCCATTGCGTGGCATCCCTACATTTGTCAAGGAATATGCTTTTATAAAACGTTATGAACAGCTGGAAATCCCCGCAATGAAAGCCGTTTATTGTGCCACCAGAAAACACGCTGGCGAACAACAAGCTATTTTGGTTACAGAATATCTAGAAGATTATCAATCTCTATTTGACCTGCTGAATGAAACTCAACTGCGTAACAATCCAGCCCAAAGACAACAGTGGCAAAAGGTTCTCCACAGCGTAGCCCAACTGGCTACCAACCTTCACGCTCGCAATTTAGAACATCGCTGCCTTTTCCCTAAACACATATTTGTTCCCAACCAGATATTACAGCAAAAAGCACAACAAATAACACAATGGGAATCGTGCCTCATCGATCTGGAAAAAACACGCTGGAAACCGTGGGGAGATGGTCACAGAGTGCGAGATTTGACTGCACTAGCTCGGCGCACACCACAGCTTAGCAATCGAGATCGAATACTTTTTTTACGCTCATACTTTGGCATAGAACAACTTGACACTAAGGCAAAAAAACTATGGTCGCAAGTTGCGCAACGTGTCAACAAAAAGCGCAACAAGTAAAAGCTATGCAAACAAACATCGACTTTTGGCCCACCACACTAAAGCTGAAAAATAGTTCCGATTTAATCTGTGATGAATCATTACGCTACCTTGCGGGAAAGCGCCTGGTTTGTCGCGGAAGATGGCAACAACGTACGGTAGCTGTTAAACTTTTTTTTCATCCCAAAAGCGCTAAACGACACTGGCTAAGGGAAAAACAGGGGGTTGAATCATTAATTTCTAACCAGCTATCAACTCCATCCTTGTTGTTTGCCGGCACGCTTATTGACGGTACTCCGGTTCTTATTTTTGACTATTTAAGCTCAGCAAAAACAGCACTGGACGTTTGGAAAGAGTTAGACAATGACGAAGCCAGATTAGACTTACTCCAACAAATAGTGGTAGAGATATCGGCACAGCACAGGTGCGGTCTTTGGCAACAGGATCTTCACTTAGGTAATTTTTTGATCAGCGACAACCAAATTTATACTATCGATGGCGATGGGATAAAAAGCTCAACTGATGGCAAAGAATTAACAACTAAAAAGCGCCGAAATAATTTGGCATTGCTCCTGGCTCAACTCTCTCCAAATTACGACCATCTAGCCACTCCAGCAATTGAACACTATGCAGCGACCAGCCAGAAAAACATGCGTGATTTAAAGTCAATAACAGAAAAGGAGTTGCCACATATTCGGACAACACGGCGGCACAAGTATGTAAAAAAAGCGTACCGTAATTGCAGTGAATTTATCCGCCATAACAGCTTACGCCAGGTTGCCATATATCGCCGTGATGCAGATGCCGGGCTAATCAAACAATTTTTAAACAACCCCGACCAGCTAATAACCGACGGAACCATTTTAAAAAATGGCAACAGCGCCACGGTGGCACAAGTTACCATCGCCGGAGACAGTTTGGCAATAAAACGCTATAATATTAAGGGGATATGGCATATTTTAAAACGGTGCTGGCGACCTACACGGGCATGGATATCTTGGGGTAATGCACATCGCCTTACAATCAGCGGCATAGACACCCCGCAACCAATAGCTATACTAGAAAAAAGGTTGGGGCCATTAAGAACATCCAGCTATTATCTCTGTGTTCATGAAAATACACCCAGTGCCACTGACTATTTTT
>NBLX01000082.1 GCA_002084705.1 Desulfobacteraceae bacterium 4572_35.1 | reverse complement strand
CTGTTTTTATTATGGCGGAGAGGGGGAGATTCGAACTCCCGGTGGCTTGCGCCACAATTGATTTCGAGTCAATCACCTTCGGCCTCTCGGACACCTCTCCGCAAAATTTTTCGTAACTCAATCTAATCTGTCAACCGCATTTTAGCAGCCTTTTTCTTCTGACGCAATTGTTGAAAAAACGTACTCAATATTTTACTGCTTTCCTCTTCTAATACTCCCTGAGTTACGTCCACTTGATGATTAAAACCTGTGTCGTTGGGAAGATCGTACAGGGAACCGGCGGCACCAACCTTGGAATCACGTGCGGCATAAACAAGGTGCGGCACCCTTGCCAGAATTATTGCACCCATACACATTACACACGGTTCCAGGGTTACGTAGAGGGTGCTACCTTCAAGCCGCCATGAACCTATCCGTTTTGCCGCCTCGCGCAATACTATAAGCTCGGCATGAGCGCTGGGATCTTGCCACAGTTCGCGGCGATTTCCCGCTTTGGCAATGACCTGACCGGCTAACACTAACACCGCACCTATTGGAACCTCGCCCAGCGCCTCGGCCTGATGTGCCTGCTCCAACGCCAAGCGCATAAAATATTCATCATCTTTTACCACCACTAAGTTCACAATATGTACCTCTGTTTATTAGTCCATAAACGTTTGAACCAAAAAAGAAAATTAAGACATATTGACATCCATCGTCAATTAACCAACAATCAGAATCTAAGCAATTTCAGTCAAAAATTAGATATGATTAGGATATTTCCCTTAAAGGCATATACAATGGCTTCTTTACCAATGTTGGCGCAAGAAAAATTTCCTTTTTTTCGCAACTTGCCCAGCGAAGAAACTGCTCAACTGCTTAAATACTTCAGCCATCACCAAACCAGCGCTGGAGAGATAATCTGGCACGAGGGAGATGATGACAATCAGGCCGCATTTATTCTAAAAGGCAAGTTGGGGATAAAGAAAATGACAGAATTTAACAACCGCCATATTATCGTTGGCACTTATGGTGCCGGATCGGTGGTTGGAGAGTTGTGCCTGCTCACGAATAACCCACGCGCAGTAACAGCTGAAGCCATAAGCGATGTGGAGATGCTGTTTCTTTCCAATGAAAACTTTGAAAAGCTGGTCAGCAACCATCCAGGCTTGGGTTTAAAATTATTACGCGGATTGTTCAAGATGACGAGCACGCGTTTAACCAAATCTTATGAACGAATCGCCTCTATTTTTTAATGATCTGCTTAACGGAAGGATAATTATGTTGGAAATCGGGCACGTACACACCCTGCTCATCGAACAGATAAATGACAGTGGTGCCCTGTTGCGTTTCGGTGACGAACTGGTGTTGCTACCTCAACGTGAAGTCACCAGAGCTATGGAAGTCGGCCAGGAGGTGAATATCTTTGTCTACCGTGGCCGTCAAGATCGCCTAGTGGGGACCTTGAATCCACCTGTGGCACAAGTTGGTGAATTTGCTCTACTGAGGGTGAGTCAGACCAATAAGTATGGCGCTTTTTTAGATTGGGGGCTAGATAAAGAGCTGCTGGTTCCCTTTGCTGATCAGCCGGAGCGGATGAAGTTAGACCGTCACTATCTGGTACACATCGGCATCGACAACTCTGGCAGATTATTAGCCAGCGCGCGGATTGAGCGCTTTTTGGAAACACAGAACAATCTTAAGGTTGGACAGGAGGTCGATCTTTTATTGTGGAAATTTACCGACCTCGGCGCCAAGGTGATTATCAATAATCGTTATGGCGGATTGTTGTACCGTGAGGATCTGCCCCATGGCATAGCACGCGGCGACAAGATGCGTGGCTACGTAAAGAGGCTGCGCGATGATTTTCTCATTGACGTAACTTTGCACAAAGTGGGCAAAGCTGGTCGTGACGATGCGCGCCAAGTGGTACTTGAGGCGCTACAACAAGAGAAAACACTGCCGCTAACCGACAAGAGCTCCCCGGCACAGATCGATACCCTATTGGGGATAAGCAAAAAAGCTTTCAAACGTGCAGTGGGAACTCTGTATAAGGAGGGAATTATCACCCTCGAAGAGGAGTGCATAAAGTTGAAAGCAACAAAAAGGGATAAGTGAGCTGTACCCTTTATGTGTATCTGCACAGAGCAGATTCGATGATTAGCAGTAAAACAAATGCGCGCCTGCCCGTATTAACAGCTGACAGCCTTTGCTAGAGTAACAACCATCAAGGCTTGTTGTGGCAGGCGAGGCTTGATACCTCCTTTCTTCCTCGATAAAAAACAAAGCCGGATCGGATGCCTCCCCGATCCGGCTTTGTTGCGTCCAGCCCATTTCATCTGCACTGCGCCAGCAAAAATATTATTATTTTGCCCGACAATTGAAATATGAGGCCAACTACCATAAACTCTCTTACATAAATAATCGCCCGCAGCGTCTCTCAAGTTATGATCGATTTTTCAGGAGACTTAAACGATGGAGAGCACAGACCTTTCGACCCAAGGCAAATCGAAAAAACAAATATGGCAACGCATCACCCTTTACGTGGTGCTGTGTTCCACCATTGCCGTGCTTGTCCTCCCTGTCGGTCTCCGCCTTGCTGTCACATATTGGTTAAATAAGCAGCCCAGCATTGTCGCTCAAATTGGCAATATTGATCTCAACCTGTTCACTGCTACTGTGGCAGTTGATGAACTCATAATTCAGCACCAGGCACAGACGGTGCTGAGCGCACAACACGCCGAGCTTCAACTCTATTGGTGGCCACTGTGGCAACACCGCCTCCACGTGCACCACTTGAGCGTTGAAAACGGTTTTATCCAGCTAAACAACCGTGATGATGCGCCACCCATGATAGCCGGTTTCCCGTTATCTACCGCAGCATCGCCCACAGAAGAGCCACCATCGCCCTCAACATGGGAAATCGATAGTGGTAATATCAGCATCAGCAATTTTCAAATCAAGGAACAATTCCCCGATTTTGACCTTGATCTCGTTATTGAGCAGATGACAACTACCCCGATGGTGAGTTGGCAACCACTACAAACTACCGCTATCACAGCCGCGTTAAATATCAATGACGCTCCCGTACAATTTAATGGAAAACTGCAACCATTTGCGCCATGGCCCAGCGGTCAAGGCACCTTGTCTATACACGGTTTCAATTTAGAAACCATGGCGCCGCTGCTTGCTCACCATGGCTTAAACAATGCTGGCGGCAAACTGGACAGCACCCTGCAACTGACTTTTTTTACACCTGAAAACAATGATCAGGGGGAAAAAATTGAGATAAAGGGAAACATAAGTGCCAGAGAGTTACGTGGGAGCAACGCTCAAATGTGGCTACGCAACCTTGCGTTAAAGTGGGATGGCACCACAACCATTTGCGTTGGACAACAACCAGCATCGGTGACCCTTTCTGGCCACTTATCCCTTGATGATGGCGATATAGATATTCAATCCGGTTATCGCCTCCATCAGGAACAGTTGCGCTGGAACGGCAACTTGAAATTTGCACCGGCAACAACGGGCAAAAAGGATCAACTCACAATAATCGGTGACCTCGATGGCAGCAACACCACCATAATTGAATTGGATCAACAGCGGCAACTAGCTCATATAGCTCAATTTAATATGAAAGATATTCAGTTAAATAATTCACAACAGGGAAGTTGTGCCAATCTTCACCTGCTCGGGATTCAAGCTTTCCAGCGCACTCATGGTGATAACTCAGTTCCAGCTTCAATGAAAAGCCATATTGTCAACTTGACGGCAGCCAATTTAGGCGGCGTAACCTTCGAGAAACAACAACTGCGTGTCAAAAAATTGCACCTTGCTGGTCTACAACTTACTCTGGCGCGTACAACCAGCGGCGCCTTGGAGATTAACCAGTGGCAACATAGCACTAATACGCCGGCGCCTGGCTCAACCCCGCAACTGGCAATAATAGTTGACCATATTCAACTCGACCAGCACAGTAACATTGATTTTATCGATCACAGTTTGGGCAGCACACCAACCATACATCTTGGTGAAATTGATCTGAGCTTGAGCAACCTTGACAGCACAAAAATAAACCAACCGAGCTCCATGACCTTAAGTGGCAAATTTGACGATTATTCCACCCTGCAACTATCGGGGGATTTACACCCTTTTGCCACCCCAGTGAGCTTCGACATTGCAGGATCAATAAAGGAGTTCCATCTGCCCGACATATCTGGCTACACCGAAAAAAGCAGCGGCTATGCCATCAATCAAGGACAGTTAAATGTTGATCTACACGCGCCCTGCATTAATGGTGAACTCAATATGGACACCGATCTGTTTCTGAACAAGCTGCGCATGAAGCCATTAAGCACACAAGCTGACGCTAACGCCGCTGCGGCCATAGGGATGCCGGTAAATTTAGCCCTATCCCTTTTACGCGATGGCGACGATAATATCAACATACGGCTGCCCGTTCGTGGCAATCTCCATGATCCCAGCTTTAAAATTGGCTCCATCCTTAGCCTCGCAGTGAGAAATGCGCTTAAAAACACTGTAATGCTAACCCTTGCACCGTTAGGTGTTATAGCCAAAACTGGGCAATTAATCGGGTTGCAAAAATCGTTGCGCTTCAAACGGTTAACCTTTTATCCAGCTACTGGCAACATGACCGCCGAGGCAGAGCAGTATCTGAACAAAGTTGCCCAGTTGGTGAGAAAACGCCCCGGATTAACCCTGACATTGGCAAGCACAATTAGTGCTGAGGATATAGCGCAATTGCAAAAAGAGCTATTAAAACAACAGCAAGCTGAACAACAAAAGCCGCTGGCATCGCTAACACCCCCCACAGTGCCACCTTTGCTACTGCAATCGTTGCTGGAACAGCGCACTAAACGGGTTAAAAAGCAGCTATTGGCGCAACAAGTTGCCAGCGCTCAACTGCTGGTGGCAAAACCACAACTCAACATAGTTGATACCCCCCCTGGTGTTGATTTAATCCTTCAATAACTGCAACTGTTCACCAGCAATAATAGGCAATTAAGAATAATTACGGTAAATCCTTGACATAGCGTAATATTTCGGCGAATCTTGCTCTTTCATTAAATTATTACCTGTTTAATATAGAGCATTTTATGGACAATCAGGAGGATTCAATGGGTAAGATCGGTTCGATTTTAGTATTTTTCACCCTGTGCATTACACTGTGTGCAGCTCCGGTATGGTCTTATGATCAGCCAGCGGTAAATTTAGGCTTTACCAGTTTTATGAATGGTGCTCCTCCGGCAGGTCCGGGAGTATATTTCAGCGAATATATTCAATATTACACCAGCGACGATTTCACTGACATGCCTATCGACGGCGACCTCGACGTTTGGATCAGCCTCAGTCAACTGTTATATCAATCAAACACGCCGGTTCTTTTCGGGGGTAAATGGGGCCTGGATGTAATTGTACCCATGGTTAGTCTGGACTCTGATCCCCTGCCGGACAACAATCAGGGGCTTGGAGATCTGCTTGTCGGCCCGTATATTCAGTGGGATCCCATCATGGGAGAGAATGGTCCAATTTTTATGCACCGCATCGAACTACAGATCATCATCCCCACAGGCAAATATGATGACGATAAAATACTAAATCCGGGCAGTAATTTCTGGTCTTTTGACCCATACTGGGCGGCAACGCTATTCATCACCCCCAAGCTGACCGCCAGTTGGCGTATCCACTACCTGTGGAACGGCAAAAATGACGATCCGGCATTTATCTACGCTAATGCCGACGATACTCAGGCTGGGGAGACTATTCACGGCAACTTTACCATCGCCTACGAGGTGATACCGCATCAACTGCGCTTAGGTGTCAACGGTTACTATTTAAAACAGATCAGTGATTCGGAGGTAGATGGTCACGATGTGGATGGGGTAAGGGAAAAAGTTTTTGCCATCGGCCCCGGTGCTATATGGCATATCGATCAAAACAATCACCTAGTTTTCAATGCTTACTTCGAGTCAAATACCGAGTATCGCACTGAAGGGGAACGCTACAATTTGCGCCTTTTGCACCACTTTTAAGCATCGAACATAATTTGTCAGGCTATAGAGGCACCCGCAGAGGGTGCCCCTTCGCTTATGCTGAATAGTTCTGATATTTTTTAACCGCCGCACCTAAATGTATCAGATGTAAAATCACCATCGCCGCACATACCAATAAGATCAAAATCAACAACACTATCCCGATCCAGCCCCAGTTACTCCAGAACAGCCCACCACCGGTACCGGACAAACTAGACCCCATATAATAGAAAAACAGATAGAGTGAGGAAGCCTGAGCCCGTGCACTTTTTGTCTGCATTCCAACCCACGCCGAGGCGATGGCATGGACGCCAAAAAAACCGATGGTGAACACCACTATCCCCATCACGATGCACCATAGAGCAGGCAGCAAGGTTAACAGCAACCCGGAGGTCATAATCGCTAAAGCAAAACATATTGCAACACCGCGCCCAACACGTACTATCAACCCACCCATAAGGGTTGAACTGGCAGCACCAAAAGCGTATGAGATAAATATCAACGCCACATAGGTGGGAGCCACCGAATATGGCGGAGCCAACAAACGGAAAGTTACATAATTGTACAGGGTAACAAAGCCCCCCATAACCAGAAACGCTATAGCATATAAACAGCGTAAGTGTGGGTTTTTTAAATGGCCAAGTAACGATACGGTAAGTGGATACAGTTGAAATTCATGCCGCTTAAAATTACGCGATGGTGGCAATATCAAAACAAAAATAACGCACAGCATCAACCCCAACCACCCAATGGCATCGATAGCGATACGCCAGCTGAAATGATCGGCAACCCACATGGTTAGCACCCTGCCACTCATCCCTCCCATGGCATTACCAGCTATGTATAAACCCATGGCTGGGCCAATCGCCCTGGGCTCAATCTCTTCACCTAAATATGCCATTGCCACCGCCGGAACACCGGCGAGAACAACACCTTGCACCAACCGCAACGCTAATAACCATCCCAGAGAATCACAATGAGCAGAGACTAAAGCCAGCATCGAGCTACCCACCACTGCAACAGTCATTATAACCTTACGCCCCACGGCATCGGAAACGCTGCCAGAAATCGGCATGGTCCAAGCCAAGGCAAAAGTCGACACCGAGAGGATTAAACTGCCCACGGTGGGAGAAATATTAAATTCATCGGTTAGCAACGGCAACAATGGCTGCACGTCATACAAAGTAGAAAACGTGATAAACCCGGCGATAAATAAAGCGATATTTGCGCGGTAATAATCTCTACTGTGGCGCTGAATATACGGTAACTGCAACATAACCGTCCCAAAATTCGAATTAATAGTGTTTATTCCCGATGAAGCTACCCTCTTCTTGACTATATGTAAAATATATTATAAATATGCTTACTATTCTTGCTTCTTATAGCTAATGGAGACAGTATGGACTTGCGCCAGTGTAGAGTTTTTGTCGAACTCGCCCGAGAGAAGAGCTTTACCAAGGCCGCCAGGCGCCTTAATGTTGCCCAATCGGCTGTCAGTATCAGCCTGAGAAATTTGGAAAAGGATCTGGGGTTACGTTTAATAAACCGCAAAGTCAAGATGATATCCCTCACCGCCGAAGGAGAGATCTTTTTACGCCATGCTCAGCGCCTGCTCGCCAATGTCGACACCGCTAAAGCGGAGATGGAGGAATTGCGTGGACTTAATCTAGGTGAAGTACGTATAGGGATTCCCCCCATGATGAGTTCCTATTATTTCCCCCAAGTAATACGTGAATTCACTCGCAATTTCCCCCATTTACAACTTTCGGTATACGGAGATGGCGCGGCTAAGATCCAACAGATGATTGTTTCAGGCAAGATAGATTTGGG
>NBLX01000011.1 GCA_002084705.1 Desulfobacteraceae bacterium 4572_35.1 | reverse complement strand
GATCTCGCCATTGCTAAAAACATTGATAAAATTCGCAAATACGGTAAATACCCAGAAGCACTGCTCGACCTCTCCGCCCACCGCATCGATGCCGTGGTTGGTGATGAGATCCTGCTGCGCTACTACTTGTCCAAACGTGAGGGACAGTACCGTATTTTAGAGGATAATTTTGGTTCCGAACAGTACGGCGTTGCCTTCCGCAAGGATGACGATGCATTCCGTACCGCAGTTGATGCAGCGCTGGATACCATGCGCAAAGATGACACAGCTGCCGCTATTTCCAAAAAATGGTTTGGCGACAACATGGTATTAAACTGATCGAGGACATAATACTTGAATTATATTGATTATATCATCGCGACGACGAGCTACATCCTCTCTGGAGCCAGTCTGACTCTGGGGTTGTGCGCCGTTACCGTCGCCGGCGCGGTGCCGCTATCGATTCTGTGCGCCCTGGGACGAGTGTCCGGCCCCAAGGTGATCGGCAGGGCACTCGCCATATATGCCTGGATTTTCCGTGGCACTCCGTTGCTGCTACAGCTATTTTTCATCTATTATGGGCTGTCAATTTTTGGCTTTAATTTACCTCCCTTTACTGCCGCCGGACTAACCTTCATCCTCAATTATACCGCATACATGATGGAGATTTTTCGTGCTGGTATCCAATCGGTAGACCGGGGGCAGTACGAAGCAGCCAAAGCCTTGAACCTCACCTATTGGCAGACTATGCGACGTATCGTTTTGCCCCAGGCGTTAAAACAGAGTCTACCCCCTTCGTGTAACGAAGCCATCAGCCTACTTAAAGATACGGCGCTAGTGATAGTTATCGGCATGGGTGATCTGCTGCGTTGCGCTCAGGAGGTGTTTACCCGTGATTTCCGCATCACCCCGTTTATTTTGGCAGCGATCATATACCTGCTGTTGACCAGCGCCATTATCGCTTTTTTCCGCCAGCTTGAAAAAAAACTTGAGGTGTACAACTGATGAGCATGATTGAGTTAATAGCGGTGGACAAGAAATTTGGCACGGTCAAAGCCCTGGATGGTGTCAATCTACAGGTAAACAAAGGGGAGGTGGTAACTATTATCGGCCCCTCAGGTTCCGGCAAAAGCACCCTGCTACGCAGCATCAACGAGCTGGAAAAAATCGACTCCGGTCGCATAGAGGTTGAAGGGCGAATGCTGGTGGAGGTAAAAAACGGCAATGCCAAGCACCCGCACGGTAAAACTACGCGCGAGTTAAGCAAAAAGCTAGGGATGGTTTTTCAGCACTTCAACCTGTTCCCACACAAGACGGTGCTGGAAAATATCATCGAGGCACCGATGATTGTCGATGGCTTAAAAAGAGGGGCAGCAGTGCACAGGGCGCTCTCTTTGCTCAAGGTGGTCGGGCTAGAGGACAAGCAGGACAGCTACCCTTCCCGTATTTCCGGCGGGCAAAAACAGCGGGTGGCTATCGCCCGTGCCCTGGCCATGGAGCCAGAAGTACTACTGTGTGATGAACCCACATCAGCTCTCGATCCCGAGTTGGTCGGAGAGGTGCTGTTAACCTTGAAACAACTAGCCGATGAACATATGACCATGGTCGTGGTCACCCACGAGATGGCGTTTGCCAGGGAAATTTCCGACCGTCTGATCTTCATGGATCAGGGGCGCATTCTCGCTAACGGCACACCGCAACAAGTATTGGACAATCCTGAGCATCCGCGCATCAAAGAGTTTATCGACAAATTTATATGATCCAAATAACGCCTTTTGCACCGACGCTAAAAACAAAGCCCCTGCCAGTTACGCCAGGGGCTTTGTTTGTCTCACTGTAAGTTTTACAAAGACGCTTAAAAGTAGTAACCGAAGGTTACGTTAAGCATGGTCTGCCAATCGTTGGACACACCGCTGGAAAGTGCTGTTGACGTATCGCCACCCATCCACGGAGCATTTTTCGCCTGTATTGCATCAACATAAATCCACGTATTTCCACCACCGATCATGCAGCCAGTAATGTTCATCTGAGAATCGTTCCAGGAGCTCTTGTCTTTGATGATATGGCTGTAGTCGTTGTAGAAAGTCAAGCTCTCGATAGGACCCCAGTTTACTGGCAGATTGTAGCTGATGTTGGCCTCGTACATTTCAGCTTTGGCGGCTACCTGGTAAGAGTCGGCAAAAGCACCCATTATCACGTAGTTATCAGTATCACCAGGGGCATTATCAGGATCATATTCCCAGGTGTTGTACTGCAACTGCACATTTACTGGGCCATAATTACCGTTCAGGTGAATACCCGCAGCCCAGTGATCGCCATTGTCTTCGGTAACGTTATTGTACAACTGACCCCACTCGCCGGAAACGCCGAGGACGGTGCTGCCCAGATCGCCGTGATCGAGGGTGTAGGCTACGCGACCGTTCCACTGGTTGGTCTCCTCGTTGGCCATGGTGCTATTGGTGTCGTCTGTCGCCAGCACGTCAAAAGAGTAGCGCTCGGTACGACTGTTGCCGTACTCATCGTTCTTGAAAAAGGCAAACTGAACATTCCACGGTCCATTATTATAGATCAACTTGGCACCACTATCGTAATCATCGCACAACCCAACAAAGTAATTGAGATTGTACCACCAGTTGTGTGAGGAATAGGGGAGAATCCCGAAAGGTACCTGGGTGATACCCACTTGTCCCTGCAGGTTATCGCTAAAGTTGTAACCCAGATAAAAATGATGGATCACATCCATATACTCGTACCAGCGATACTGGGCAGAGACGATAACATCTTTATATTCACTGTCGAAGCCGAGTCGGAGGTCATTGAATTGGAGCGTACCGCCAGTATTGCCATCTCTGTCACTCCAATCGTGATTGTTGTAAACAAATTCGGCACCACCGCTGAATTTAACAGGGCTCTCCTCAGAAAGCACCTGTTTAACGATGTCGCGCACGCTCGATTCCTGTTCAGCAGTCACCTTCTTGTCCGCAACTTGCGATGCAACAACCTTCTGCTGCGTTGTTGCTGGCTGAACGTTATCTTGTCCCAGTGATGCCTCTAGCTTATTCAGGCGCTGTCTTAGAAACTGAATCTCCTTCAACACTTCGGCATCTGACGCCCATACTGGTGCTGCCATCGTAACGATGGTCACCAACGCAGCGATCAGACCAATTACATGTTTCATTTTCATCTGTCTTTTCCTCCTTTTTCTCTTGTTGTGGCAGGGTTAATAAATCAAAATAGTCAATGGCGGTCGTTGTCCTACTTTACCTATCTAGGAGGCTGTCAATAAAATAAAGCGTTCATAGCACAAAAGAATCCCATACTTGCTAAACTGATGCAGGCGGGAGATTTTTTTAATATCTATCTGCAATGATTTTATGTCGGATCTTGTTAAAGAATCTGCTCCAGGAATTTGATTGTCCGTTCCTGACTGGGATTTTCAAAAAAACGCTCAGGAGTCTCTGACTCGATGATTTCGCCGCCATCCATAAATATAATTTTGTCGGCCACCTCGCGGGCAAAACCCATCTCGTGAGTTACTACAATCATGGTCATCCCCTCTTGAGCCAATTTGACCATTACCTCGAGAACTTCACCTATCATTTCCGGGTCGAGCGCAGAAGTTGGTTCATCAAACAGCATAATCTTTGGTTCCATAGCCAGGGCACGGGCTATAGCTACCCGCTGTTGCTGTCCTCCGGAAAGCATGGCTGGATAACTTGCTGCCTTATCGCTGATACCAACCTTCTCTAGCAGCACCATGGCCAGAGATTTGGCCTCATCAGGATGCATTTTTCTTAATTTTATCGGTGCCAATGTAAGATTTTCCAGGACAGTTTTATGGCGATAGAGATTGAAGCTTTGGAACACCATTCCCATGTTCATTCGGATCTTGTGAATATCCTCACCAGGGTCGCCAAGGTTATGTTCATCAACGATAATGGTACCGGAATCTATTGTTTCCAACTGGTTGATAGTGCGTAACAGGGTAGACTTGCCGGAGCCGGAAGGACCAAGCACCACCACTTTTTCACCTGGAAAAATATCAAGGCTCACATTGTTCAAAGCCCTGAAGCGATCATAATATTTAGTCACATTATGAATAGCGATAATGGGATCAACGTTTTTCATAGTAATTCAGTCGCTGTTCCATGTGAGCGAGCAGCTTGGATAGGATAAGGGTGATCAAAAGATAAACCAGGGCGATGATGGTGTAAGTCTCAAAGTAATCGAAACTGGAAGCTGCATATTCACGACCACGGCGCAATATATCGGCCACCGCCAAGATAGAAACCAGTGAGGTATCCTTGAGCAGAGCGATAAACTCGTTGCCCACCGGTGGCAAAATAGTGCGCCATGCCTGGGGTAGAATCACATAGCGCATAGTCTGAGCCTTGTTGAACCCCTGCGCTAAAGCAGCTTCACTTTGACCGAAATCGATAGACATAATCCCTGCACGAAACACCTCCCCCATATAGGCACCGTAGCAGAATGACATGGCGATAACTGCAGCTACGATATCCGGCACCTGAACAATGCGACCGAGGGCAAAATAGATATAGAACAGTTGCACCAGCAGTGGGATACCGCGCACCACTTCCACATATAACGAGGCAAGCAGATTGAAAATTCGATTCTCGGAGATACGACCAAGACCAGTGATGAGACCAATAATCAATGCCAAAGCAATAGAGAGGATGGTAACTTCAAAAGTTACCTGAATGCCATCCGGAATAAAGGCCAGCACAGCACCGTAGGTATCAGGATCGTAGATAGGCAGGGCAATAAGCAGGGCAATGGTACCGACAAAGGCAATCCACCACGCCGAAAGCAGTTGTTTATCATCCGGGCTAGGGATCGCTGCTCCGTCACCTATGTCGATTTTTTTCAAATCATTTTCCACGACTCACTTCACATCCAGCAGCGCCGGATATTGACTCCTGTTGGTTTATATAAAAGCAAAAAGGATCGGACGCACACTTCATACATCTGATCCTGAAATTTACAGATCTTACTTACCGATCCATTTCTCTTTCAACTTTTTAGCGATCCCCTTGGTCTTGACAGCGACAATCCCCTTGTTGATAAGATCGAGCACCTCATGGTTACCTTTTACCACCGGGAACCCGTAATACTCGGTTTTGTCGGTTTTGACAATGGCACTGATTTTCAGGTCGTTATGGTATTTAATCATAGCAAAGTTTGCGGCTACTGGATCATCACAAATCACGGCATCTATACGTCCGACCTTCAGGTCTTCCATGGCCAAACCAACTTCATCATAAGACTTGGCAATGGCGCCATCCGCCTTTTTTATGGTGAAATAACCAGTGGTACCGATCTGAGCCCCCACCTTCTTCCCTTTCAGGTCGACGAGGCGGGTATAGTTGGAATCTTTGGCGACAACCAAGGCCTGTCTGACCTCGAAATAGGGCTCACTAAAGTCCATCTTCTTCTGCCGTTTTTTAGTGATCGACACAGAGGAGCAGATGGCATCGTATTTTCCCGTTAACAGACCGGAAAAAATACCATCCCATGCGGTATTTTTGAATTCAACCTTGAATCCAGCTTCCTTGGCGGCAGCTTTGAGAAAATCGATAGAATACCCGACAACCTGCTTGTTATTATCGACAAACTCCATGGGTGGCCAAGTAGCATCTGTGGCAAATAAAATAGTTCTCTGAGCATAGGCCGAAGGAACCATGGCAACCAGCAGCAATAACAGCAATAATATCTTTTTCACCATCTGCAATCTCCTTTAAAACTGGCAATCATAACTTTTGCCCTGACAATTCTTCGTAGCAAAAGGTACAATAAACGTTTGTCTTTTGTCCACAATACGAACGCAAACTAAAATTTATACTGTATGCGAGCACTGAAACTCAACATAAATTTTACTAACCTGCAATCTGCATCTACCCAGCACATACGTCCCGAAAGATTCTGTCAATGAATACAGCAACCCTGAAATCAAATGTTCTTCTCCTGCTGACCGCAATTATCTGGGGTCTTTCTTTTGTGGCACAAAGAATCGGCATGGAGCACATTGGACCGATGTTTTTTAATGGTCTACGCTTCGCCATCGGAGCAGTATCGTTGTTACCCATGGTTTATTTTCTGCACAAAAGAAAACGGTCACAGCCTCACGGCAACAATCTTTCCCTGTTTAGCAACCCCAGCAAGATACTGCTGCCTGGTCTGTACGCTGGGGTCATACTTTTTTCTGGGGCTTCGTTGCAGCAATGCGGAATCATATACACCAGCGTAGGTAATGCCGGATTTATTACCGGACTATATGTGATTGTGGTACCCATAACAGGTATTATCTGGGGGCAAAAAACATCATTGCAGACCTGGGTCGGAGCGATTTTCGCAGTAGTTGGCCTATATCTACTCTCGGTAAAGAGCGGATTGACGATTAATCGGGGAGATTTTCTGATTTTGATCAGTGCAGTATTTTTCGCCATCCATGTGCAATATATCGCTCATGCAACCAAAACACAGGATGCTCTACTGCTCTCTCTCATGCAATACTGTGTCGTGGCACTGTTGTCCCTTATCGCAGCGCTATTAACTGAACCATTGATATTTTCAGCAATCATATCAGCGCTTCCGGCTATCCTGTATGGAGGAATTATGTCTGTGGGAATCGCTTACACCCTGCAGGTTGTCGGTCAAAAAGAAGCCCATCCAACTCATGCCGCCATTATACTATCGCTCGAAGGGGTTTTTGCCGCACTCGGTGGCTGGACCATCCTCGGTGAGCTCCTAAACGCCCGAGAGCTCAGCGGAGCAATCCTCATGCTTGGCAGTATGGTGTTCTCTCAGCTGGATTTCAAGCGTATGCGAAGTAAAAAACTCAACCACCAGAGATCTATCGAACTATCTTAATAAGCCAACTGCAAATCCAGCGGATTAAGACTGCACATTGCCATTAAAACTCTAGGGCAACTCTCCCCTTTTCTCTTACCCTTTCACAAACGCTGTTCTTTTTAACTACATACATGGCACGATCAGCCGCCATCTCCAACTCTTTTATGCTATCACCATCGCGTGGAAACACAGAATAACCTATGCTGGCACCAACTTGCAATTCTACACCCAGCACATCCATTGGTTGCAGCAATTGTTCGTGCAAAACAACGCAGAACTGATCGATATCGTTTTCACAGTTATTATCTTCAATGATGACGCAAAATTCATCTCCCCCCATACGACTTACCGTGTCTGCCTCACGCCGACAACAGTGGCAAATACGTCGGGCAACTGTCGTCAACACCACATCTCCCGCTTCATGTCCGTAGTTGTCGTTAATCTGTTTAAAATTATCCAGATCGATAAAGAGCAGGGCAAAACACTGCACTTTACGCCGCGCGCGAGCAAAAACTTGTACCAACCTGTCATTGAACAGGCGCCGGTTGGCTAAACCGGTGAGCGGATCGTGAAACGCAAGATCATGGATGCGCTGCAGGTGCTGTATTCGTTCGGTAATATCGCGTATTATCCCTACACTCCCGATAATTTCACCACAATAATTTTTGAGCAGCGATGCGGTCACCTCTACCGTTTTTTCACTACCGTTATGCCGCACTTTACGTTGCGAGGTGTATGGCTTACCGCTTGCCTTTAATTTAAACTCCGGGCAGTCACCACACGGAGCTCCATAGCCAAACATGGTGTAACAGGCTTGTCCTGAGACATCACCAAACAACCGCTTTGCAACCTGATTTTGATACACGATATTGCTGTTTATATCGCGGACAACCAGTCCTTCGCCTAAATGCTCTACCGCCGCCTTGAACTTCAACTGCTCATTCAGCAAGTGTTGTTTGTCTATTATCGCTTCTACGCACCGTTTTACCGCAACTAGCAGCTTATTGATATCTATAGGCTTGATAATATACTCGTTGAAACCAAGCTCTATTGCTGCGATCAGGCTTTCGCTATCACTGTTAGCTGAAGTGGCAATTATTTGCATATCCTTATCGTACTCACGGATATGGCGCACCAGTTCAAAACCGCTCATAACTGGCATGTTGATATCAGTAATCATCAAGGCATACTTTTGTTGCTCCAATCTGCCTTTTGCTTCACCGCCATCACAGGCGCAATCCACCTCTGCGCCGTGTTGCTCCATAACCCGCTTCAGCAGCAATAAAGAGGTGGGATCATCTTCTACCACCAGCACCGTCATCCCTACCAGATTGAGCTCTATATTCAGTTTCATCGTGAAACCTCTTCGATATTTTGTAGAGCAACAACTCTCTTCATCTCATCTACAACCGAACTGATATCCATCGGCTTCGACAGATAACCATCAAAGCCCATGCGTAGGTATTTTTCCCTGTCACCCTTGAGAGCATACGCAGTCAGCGCAATAACCAGCTGATAGCGACCCTGATCGATACCCCGCTCACGAATAATTTGCAGCGCATCGTCTCCATTCATTACCGGCATCTGAATATCCATCAATATCAGATCAAACGTTTTATTGCGCAATGTTTCCAGTGCCTGCCTGCCATTTTGCGCTACGCTAACACTGTGTCCCATTTTCTCAAGCAGCGATCTGGTATACTTGATATTGATCTGATTATCCTCTACCAGCAATATGGTCAACGCAGGGCCACGCCACAGTGAGCGCATATTGCCTGAATGGTTTACGGAATCAACATCAAGCGCTGCCACCGGCAATGGCAGGCGCAGATAAAAAGTGCTGCCGACGCCCTCCCTGCTTTCGACACGAATACTGCCCCCCATCAACTCCGCCAAACGTCGGCTGATGGTCAACCCCAGCCCTGTACCACCAAAGATGCGGGTAGTGCTGGAGTCAGCTTGGGTAAACGGTGCAAATATCTGTTCCTGCATATCTTGCGTAATACCAATACCGTTGTCACGTACGGCAATATCCACCAGCACATTGGAGCCACGTATCTCGATCAACTCAGCAAATATTTCGATATGCCCTCCGGGTTCAGTAAACTTGATGGCATTGCCAACAAGATTCAACAACACCTGCTTGATGCGCAGATGATCTCCAACCAGATAATCGGGTATGTCGGCGGGTATATCAACCGTAGTATCGAGACCAGCTCCACCAATTTGTGCCTGTTGCGTATTCATCAGCTCATTAACGCAGTCACGCAGGCTAAAAGAACCCAGACTTATGGTAAGTTTTTCCGCCTCTATCTTGGACAAATCAAGAATATCGTTGATAAGGGTAAGCAGGTTGTTACCCGAAACTGTAATAGCTTCAAGGTATTCCTGCTGTTCATCAGTCAGTTTGGTGCATTCCATCAGCTGGCTCATACCGAGAATTCCGTTCATGGGGGTACGTATTTCGTGACTCATGTTGGCCAGAAATTCACTTTTCGCTCGATTTGCCGCCTCGGCTACCTGCTTGGCCTCCAGCAGTTCCTGTTCAAAGAGTTTACGCTCGGTGATATCTATTGAGGTTCCCAGTAATCGCTTGGGTTTGCCTGTATCCGTGTAGCCAACCACCCGCCCCCTGGTCAGCAACCATATCCAACTGCCATCCTCACAACGCACCTGCTGCTCAACATCGTAGAGATCGCTCTCTCCATCGACGACAGCCTGCAAAGCATTCAGCGTCACCGTCAGACTGTCTGGATGCAGGTAACTGGCAAAATCATCAAGGGCGCTATAACAATCCGGTATTTCAGAAAAACGTAGCAACTTTAATAATTGTGGTGAAACCATATCAATAGCGCTCTCGATATCATATTCCCAGATCCCCTGTTTGGCATGTTCAACAGCTAAACGCAGGCGCTCTGCAGAGATAATAGGCTGGGACCAGCACGACGACAATTCTGCCTGTTGTGCCAGCTTGCGGAACCGTCCCCCCCAGTAAGGATGGCTGTTGACATCCTCGATAACCATACGCCGTCGAGTAAAAGCAGCAGTTCCACAAGCACCGATACCCTGGCCAACGGGCAAGCCATCAACCGCCTGATTATAGAAATCGGGCAAACTTGGAGCAGCTCCCAGTCGCAGATGTTGCTTCTCCTCATCGAGTAAAAGAATACTGCATAGCATGTCGTGATGAACAGCCTCTACATCCTTTACTATTTGGGCAAGAATATCCGTTAAAGCAACACGCTCCTCTAACATTTTCAGTATATATTGACGGTTTTGCATCCGTCGTTCCATCAATTTGCGTGCAGTAATATCGCGGTTAGCTACACGCCTGCCCAAGAAGCGACCAGCTTCAAATACTGGATGACACACATGATCAATCCAGCGGACACTTCCTGAGCGGTGCTCTATTCTAAACTCCACTTTTTCATCTGTTAGACTATTGAAATTGTACAGGTGGTCAATAAAATTTGCTCGGTCATCTGGATGAACAATGCGAGTGAGCAGTTGGGGGTCGCTTGTAAAATCAGCGCAAGAATAACCGGTTACGCGCTCGCAGGAGGGGCTCATGTAGATAATTTCCTGCTCTGCTCCCATCCAGTATTCCCAGTCATGGGAAAAATCGGCAATGGTATGAAATTTTTTCTCACTGTGGCGCAAATTTTCTTCCGCACGTTTGCGTCGCACTATGTTCCACAACAATATGGCAATTATCAGCAATTGAATACTAACCAGCGCACCACCAAACCACAGATATCTGGAATAGCGCGAGTAGAAGGTGTGCGGCTTGCCTAATACCAATGATCCAGCAGGTAAATCATTAATTTCAACAGAGAATTTTTGCAGACCAGAATAGTCAAACATATACGCAGTGGGGCTGTACACAACGGGAATAGCTCCGGCTTTTTCCCCGCTTAAAACTCTGGCAACGAGGCGCGCGGCAGTTTTCCCCTGCAATTCACCACTTAACACCTTGCCACCCACTGTACCGGAAGTGATATAAAAATCCCACACGGTGTAGACCGGTCGTGGTGAGGCATTGAGGATAAAGCGCATACTTTCCCGAAAGGTGAAAGTCCTACCTTTTGCATCGCGAAAGAAACTCAACGCCAACACGATGGTATCGGCACTTAATTGTTGCAAGCTGGAGTTGAGTTGTTGCGCTGTCTGTCTGGATAGTTCAATAAATTGCAGCTCAGGATGGGCGGCAGCGACTTTGCGCGCCAAAGCAAGCATAATTATGCCAGTGCTGGTTGTATCGGTTATAATGGCAACTCTTTTTGTGCCAGGGTTCTGTTTCAGAGCTATATCAAGCGTTGCCTCGATATCAACATTTTCACTAACACCGGTATAGCCCTCGTCCGGATCAAAATGATATTTACCAATATCATTTATACCGCAAAAGACCACCGGTACATTTCCAAACAGGCGATCTCTATATTTGAGCAGAAAATCAAGGGCATTGTTATCGGAGGCCATTATGGCATCAAATTTAACCTGCCGGTACAGATCGGCGTACATATCTACCAGATGCGGTGTCACTATATCCGGCGCATGACGCTTGCTGTTCATATATTCAACATATATTTCAGCGTCAGAACACTTTTTTGCCAATGTAGAGGCAAAACCCTGTTGAATCATGTCGGTCCACAGGTAGCCATTATGGTAGGAGTGCAAAACCAAAACCTTGTGTTCTACGTTGGCCCCAGCACTATAGGGAAAACTGCAGAAAAGCAGCATACAGCAGGCAAGAAACACTACGGAAGCGGTGCGACGCAAAACAACAGTAAAACGCGCTACAGCACTATGTGCAGTAGAGATATTAGAGTGTAGCAGCAGAACTATTTTGTTTGCGTTGCTCAAACGATTCCCCCTGTAGCAAACGTTGTTCTACATTTATAACATAATTCAATGATACGTCTAATTATTTTAGTCCTTTGATCATCACAACTGACCTCAAATATACCTCCTGTAACATCTGCAACCACCCGACTAACATACTCCGGTTAGATTACTGGCTTCAGGAGTTTCAATTGCGGAAGCTCTTTTACCTTCAAGACGTCCACTATAAAACTCTCCTGCACCCTGCGTACAAAATCAAAATCGCCTTGAAGCGTTCTTGAAAAAGGTGTCCATGCCGGCGGTGTTTTTTTGTTAAACCAGGTTACGTAGCTAACGCTGAGGCAATAATTGATAATTGAGATGTAACTCTATGGGCTCGACAGCTGACAGACATATCAGATTTCTGGGTACAATAGTTCTATAAGCAATCCCTGGATCAGGGCTCCAACCAACAGATAAAATGACAAAACAAGGGTGAAGGTCAGACCGAAATAGTCGATCATCAGCGGTAGCAGCGGAATCTTTATGGTTCTAGAAGCAAAAAAAACAACAATGAACGCATCCTTCATACCCTGGCTGCGCAGATCTTCAAGCAAGGGGTACCAGACATACATGGGCCCATGGCTAACCACACCGGCTATTAGCACCCAAAGCCAACCCTTGAGTCCACTTTCTCGCCCCAGATGCTTTGCGACCTGCCTGGACGGCAATAAAAAGTTAAACAACGCTGTGAACAGAACAACCACGAGCAGAACCGGCAGAATCTTCATCAAGATATTGCCACTGTTGTACAGAGCCAGTTGTGCCACTTGACTGTTACCAATAAAAAACAGCCCATAAGTGATCAGGACAATGAGCAGGAGATATTTACCTCGAAAAGCAAAAGCTTTATCCTCATTTTCTGAGATCTTATCCTGTTTCTTCATGCTAACACCTGGACAGTAAAGGCGGTCAGTGTCGCAATGAGTATGGTAAAAGCAAAGGCCAGGATATTTCGATACAAGGTAAAACGACCACCAAACACCTCTACCTCTGCCGGCAGCTGGATTAATCCTATGGTAACCCAAGAGATAATAAAAGCAGTCACTGCATAGAGCGAAACCCCCTGTTTGAGCAGTTCTCCACCCAGCAGATAACTTACTACCGGATTACCTGCTGCGGAGCCACCGGTTAGCGTGCCGATAAGGATATCGATAACGACATTGCCCCCGAAAAGGGTAGCAATCATTTTCGGCGTCACCACAGCCTGAAAGAGACCAGCCAAACCGACAACACCCAACAATAGCGGACTGATAGCCAGAAAAGAAAAACTACTCTTTCGCAAAGCCTTGAGATAAGTCGATCTTTGTAGTGATTGATCACCTTGTTTCTTATCCATGATTATTACTTTCATTTGTTTTTATCTATGTATTAATTACGCATTTTGACAGCACCAAGCCGCGCATTTGCACATTTTATTTTTGTAAAAAAAACCCTTTTATCGTCATAAATCGTGATTAAAATTTAACTAGTAGGCTGTCGATCATGGCAGTTGTAACAAGCAATAGATTCTTGCCAGGTTCGGCAGCCTCCTAGTTGTAATAATATAATTTTTGTACTTAACTATCTTATCTTGTTTGGTTTAGGAAACCATCGATAGTATTGTAAAACATGAAAAGGAGAGTAACAATGTATAATGGAAAACCTTATCAGCTACGGGTCGCCACTTTAAGCATCAGCATATTGTTGTTCCTGTTTTCAGCTGTAGCAACATCATTTAGTGCTATAAATAACGATAACGCAAATCAAACCGAAACAATGCCTCCACTGCAACAGTCATTACAACAACTCAGTCAAAATGTCGCTACGGCGCTGGTACATATCAACGTTAAACAAGACCGTGCCGCGCTGTTTTTTCACCCTATTGCTAGTGTGTTTAGTGATCAGGTTATGCGTCATTTTATAGCTTTGGACAGAAACTTCTCCAAGGGGTACAACCTGGGCACACGCAATGTCAACGGTAGCGGTTTTCTGGTCAGCAAAGATGGCTACATCCTAACCAGCAGCCATCTTGTCAATGCAGCCACCACAATTGAAGTACGACTAAACGACAATACAACCCATGCAGCAACAGTTGTGGGCATTGCCCAAAATAACGCTCTGGCTCTACTAAAAATAGCCGGGAACAACCTGCCCTATCTTTCCTTTGCAGATTCAGACAAAGTACAACGCAATGATGTTGTCGTCGCATGTGGCAGTACTGAAAACAATCAACCACTACTGACAGTAGGAACGATCTACTCCACTGACAACAATGAACATAATGTTATCAATACCGATGCCAACATTAACCCGCGCAATATTGGTGGACCTTTGCTCAATGCTGCCGGCAAGGTGATCGGGATAAATACGGCCACCGGTGACTATGGCATCAACACAGCTATCCCCATCAACCGTGCACGCCATATTAAAAAACAAATGATCCAGCGAAATAGCAGAACCAGTAATCGACTGGGCATACATATTCAACAGATAACTGAAGCACTAGCTCCGTCTTTCAAACTTAACAAATCAGTTGGCGTACTGATAAACAAAGTAGACCCGGATTCAGCTGCGGATAAAGCTAAGAAACAACCACTACCTTCCTTCGGCCTAACCTTGGTTAAATTAAATGCTACTACAGCAGAAAAACTGGATTATAAAAATAACAATGGCATCCTAGTAGCTGCTGTAGCAGATGGTTCCATGGCACAATTAGCCGGCATTAGGCCCAATAGCCTGATCACTCATATAGACCATCAAGAAGTAAATGATGTGGCTCAGGCACACAAACTATTAAACAGCAACAATAATGGTCAGCCACATCTGCTATTACTCAAATACGGTGACATTGAACAGTATGTCGCCATACAATTCAGTTCATCCCGCGTTACACAAGCTAACAATTCTGGAGAATAGAACCAAAACGCCAGCCATGAAATGAACATCAGCACCAAATCAATCAAACAAGGCAGTCAACAGGGAGCACATATGCCCCCTGTTGACTGCCTATATCTTTTCAGTCTAAAAAAATCCCATCTCTTAAATACACACCTACAATTATCTGCCTCTACCCCTTTTCAGCACGCATGGTGAGGGCTATCCGCTTACGTTGCAGGTCAACTTCCAAAATACGTACCTGAACCTGCTGCCCCACTTTGACTACCGTGTTGGGGTCTTTGACAAAACGGTCGGCGAGCTGACTGATATGTACCAATCCATCTTGATGCACACCAATATCTACAAAAGCACCAAAGGCAGCCACATTGGTCACCACTCCGTGTAACTTCATTTCGGGAACAAGATCTTTCATCTCCATCACATCTTCGCGAAACGTGGTGGAAACAAAGCTCTCACGGGGGTCGCGCCCCGGTTTCTTCAGTTCATCAATTATATCGCGCAAGGTTGGCAGCCCAACATCGGCATCTACATACTGGTTCAAATTGATTGCGTCCAGCACAGCGCTATTATCGATCAACTGCTCAATAGCAATAGCGGAGTCTTTCGCCATCTGCGCTACCAGCTTATAGCGTTCTGGATGAACTGCGGTATTGTCTAAGGGTTGCTGCGCCGTGCGAATACGCAAAAAACCTGCCGCCTGCTCATATCTCTTTTTGCCAAAACGGGGAACATTGAGCAACTGCTTGCGGGAGGTGAAGGTTCCGTGTTCATCCCGATAGGCAATAATCGCCTTAGCAAGGGATGTGCTTATTCCAGAAACAAAACTCAGCAGTGCCCAGCTGGCGGTGTTGAGATCAACTCCGACATAGTTGACGCAGGATTCCACCACCTCGCCCAGCGATTTTTTTAATTCCGCCTGACTAACATCGTGCTGATACTGCCCTACTCCAATACTTTTAGGCTCAACCTTGACCAACTCTGCTAATGGATCCTGCAGACGACGGGCAATTGAGATCGCCCCCCGCACAGTTAGATCAAGATCGGGGAACTCCTCGCGAGCGATATCGGATGCTGAATAAACACTGGCTCCGGCTTCACTAATCATCACCACCGGCAACTGTTTCGCCACCAACTTCAGCGCTTGGCGCACAAACTGATCCATCTCCCGACCGGCAGTACCGTTGCCGATGGCGACCATCTCAACCCCATGATCAACGATGAGGCGAAGCAGTTGCTGCCAAGCTGCTTCTACCTGGCCCTTACCGGTATGGGGATAGATAGTGGCGTGTTCGATAAAACGCCCGGTCTGATCTACCACCGCCAGTTTAGAACCGGTACGCAGACCGGGATCAACCCCAAGCACGCGGAAACCGCCAGCCGGAGCTGCCAATAACAAGTTACGCAAATTTTCGGCAAAGATCTGAATCGCGTCAATATCAGCCAGCTGTTTTGTCTTCTGGCGCAGCTCAACTTCAATTGCTGGAGCCAGCAGACGCTGGTAAGCATCGGTAACAACCTCTTTCAGCCAGTTATGATACGGATTTGACGGCGGCAGCAATAATCGACCAAGAGACACAGATATGTTCTCTTGCGGTGCTTCAATTGACAAGCGCAGCACACCCTCTTTTTCCCCACGCCGCATCGCTAACATCCGGTGCGATGGTATCTGGCGTAGGGGTTCGCTGTAGGTGTAATACATCTCGTACTTACTCACAGCTCCCGCCTTACCGCGCGCCGGTTGCGACTGAAACACACCATGCTTCCAGGTTAAATCCCGCACGATGGCACGTGTTCCAGCTTCATCGGCAAACTGCTCTGCCAGGATATGTCCAGCCCCCTCTAAAGCACCCGCTACATCAACAACATCCTGCTGCGGCTTTACAAATGGCTTGGCCAACTGCTCCAGTTTCACCCCAAGTCCTGTGGCTGCAAAAATCTGCGCAGCTAGCGGTTCCAGTCCCCTTTCGCGAGCAATTTTCGCCTTGGTACGCCGTTTCGGCTTATAGGGGAGGTAGAGATCCTCCAACTCCGTTTTTTGGTGACAAGCAACAATTCGGCTGTGCAGATCAACGCTCAGCTTCCCCTGCTCATCAATCGATTTGAGCACTGTCTGACGCCGCTCTTCCAACTCATTAGCATAAAGCAACCGTTCCTGCAGCTGCCGAATCTGCACCTCATCCAATTCGCCGGTAACCTCTTTGCGGTAACGAGCAATAAAGGGAACTGTTGCCCCAGCCTCAAGCAGTGCAACAGTCTGCTCTACCTGCCGCAGTTGCAAACCGGTTTCTTCGACCAAAAAGGAGTGAAGACTAGACATATTCATAGAATTCTTTGCGCTATTCTCTGTTAAAATGTTTGCAACGAGCCAATACAGCGGTAGAGATTATATCGGTACTTCGTCGATAATTTCTGCTGTTTCATCAATGGCATCATGCGCACTATTTCCCGCAACAGGAATAATAGAAAGGGCAGCTCCGCCCAGCCGCATCGGCACCGTCACAACCTTGGTAAATAGACATCCATTGAGCATAGACAACATGCTTGCAAGTAACAACAGTTTACAAAATTTCATACATCATATTCCTTGATCATATTTACAAATTCCCTTGATAGCGACAAAAGCACTTTTGCCAAAGCCGTCGAGAATTTTTGGGGTTGTTTTCTCCCTCAACAAATTTGATTACGCCCCTTGCGCTTTGCGCGGTAGAGTGCAGTATCGGCTTGTTTAATAACCTGCTCGGTGCTTTGTTTGCGTTCGAGATGCTGTGCAACTCCCATACTTACCGTTACACTCAAGGTTTGGGCGTTAGTGCGTCGCGAGCTCTTTTTTTGGGGTTTCTTTTTTGGGCGAGGTTTGTTGCGCAGGGTGAAAACAGATTGGGCGATCTTTACTCGTAAAGCTTCCAGATGCGGGAGAGAGTCTTCCACCTTTTTACCGGTGAAAACAACGGTAAACTCTTCGCCACCGTAGCGAAAGGCTCTACCTCCACCTTTGACTTGCGCCAGGCAGCCAGAAACCATTTTTAATACCTGATCACCGGTGTCATGACCATGAGTGTCGTTAACCCGTTTGAAATGGTCGATATCTACCATTGCCAAGCTGTATACTCCCGACAGCCGCTGTAAATATTCGTTGAGTGCACGCCTACTCCCCAACCCTGTCAGTTCATCACGAAAAGCCATAGAGTGGGATATCTCAAGAAGGACAACAATTAGAATTAATGCTGCCGTAGCGGTAAAAAACAAGGATTTATCTCCCGTTGTCAATTGAGCAAAAAGAACACTGCATAACATCCATAGCTGGGCACCGCTCCCCGTGGTTGGTCGCCAAATAAACACTGCAATAAAGATTGAAAAGGTTAAGGCAAACGAGGCAACTGCTAACGGATAGATCTGCGTGGTGAGCAATGTGTGGAGATGATTCCAGAGGGTTAAGCTAAACGGGTTCGTATGGATAATGCTCCAACTCCGGGTAGCATAAAAATGGTGAACAATCCACACCATTGCCCCTTGTACGCCAATGAAGAGCACCCGAAAGGCAGTAGCAAGCGATAGCAGATTACGTTCAGAGACAAATGCCAACCACAATAAATTAAGTGGCAACAAAATCTGAATTGTTGCCAGGTAAAATTCTGACAGAGATTGTGGTAAAAATGCAATCAGTTGCTTTTGGCTTATTGTAAGCACCAACAGCGTTAACAACAAACGCGAGCGTTGAAAACGGCAGCCTAAAAAAAAACCAAAAGCCAGCACAACGTAGGGGAAGATATGGATAAATGTTTGCAGCAACTCGGGGCGCGGTTGCCATTGCCACAGGGTAGCAAATAGCAGAAAAATCAAACCACCGGGGATCAGAAAACAGGTCATTATATGACGTACTTGGCGTATATCCATTTCGCAGCGGCGATCTTAATATTGTTTACACTGCAGTGCCAGAAGGCGCTGGTGCAAACTTGGGTGGGAATAATGGAAAAACACGTATGCCGGATGCGGCGTCAGGTTGCTCAGATGGTTAATGGATATCTTTTTCAGCGCATTACATAAAGCCTCGCCACTGAAATTTTTGCCGGCAAAAGCATCGGCCTGATACTCATTTCTGCGCGACCAGCTATTCATTATCAACCCAGTTAGGAGCGATATAGGGCTATACAGCAAAAAGAAAGCCACCAGCCCAACATGGAATACTGCTTCATCAACACCCAGCGCGCGTGAAAAAACAGCTTGCCCTAGAAATAGCGACAACAGATAAAACATAATTCCCATTTGAGCAATTGAGATCACCAGCGCTTGTAGTGTGTGCTTTTTCTTGTAATGACCAATTTCGTGCGCTAATACAGCTACCACTTCGGGTGTTGTCAAATCGTTGATAAGGGTGTCAAACAGCACAATCCGCTTTTTGCTCCCTAAGCCGGTGAAATAAGCATTGGCTTTGGTGGAACGCTTTGATCCATCCAATACATAGATATCTTTCAACGGAAAATTGACTTTGCGGGCAAAATCTTCAATGGCAGATTTCAACTCACCATCTTCCAACTCCGTTTGTCTATTGAACAAGGGTACAATCAGCTGTGAATAAAACATGGTAAAAAACAGGCTGATCCCTGCCATCAGCAGCCATGCATAAATCCAGAACATATCTGTGGTGCGATAGTAACACCAAGAGATCAGAAATAGCACTAGACCGCCGATGATAGTTAGCAGTAACCACCCTTTAAGTTTGTCTAAAATAAAAAGTCTCACGCTGGTTTTGTTAAAACCGAAACGCTCTTCAATAACAAATGTCTGGTAAAACTCAAAGGGGATGCTGATCAAATCCTGAGCGAACAGCAAGATGCCGAAAAAAATCAGCGGTTGCAAGATAAGATTGTCGCTAATCTGAGCGGTTAGGCTGTTAAGCCAAGCAAAGCCGTTTAGCCCTAGAAAAACAAGCAGCATCAGCAGGCTAAACGTAGAGGTTAATAGCGAAAAACGGGTATTGCACCTTTGATATGCCTGCTGTTTTTCATACTCCTGTTGATCGTAAAGCCCTGTCAACTCAGAGGGGATAGCTCTCCCCATATAACTAGCGTTGAGCAGATCGAGCAAACGCTCAAGGAGAAAATTGAAAATAAGGATGGCAATTATGATGTGGTAGATTGTAGTTTCCATGGGTGATGTTGTACCAGAAAGGTGAAGTGAGACAAAGGTGAAAATTGGGTAAAAGTTGAGGGAGAAACAAAATGGAGAATGTGCTAGATTACGTTGGCAGCTTAAATACCTCCCGAACAATTATCATTTCTTATGGATATAAAGATGCCAAATACCACAAAACACAAAGACACTCTTTTTGACATGTTCCTTAACAGCTGTAGCAGTAATGCCGGGCATACCGCTTTCATATATTGCACGAGCAGTGCAGAGTTCAGGGTAAGTTACGAAAAACTATTTGATGACGCTCTGATCCTTGCCAAAGCTTTCAAGGAGCATAAGATTCACAAGGGCAGCAAAGTTATGCTCCTATCAGACAATCGCTATGCCTGGATTGTTACCGATTTTGCCCTACTCTCCCATGGTGCCATCAGTGTTCCCCGTGGTAGTGATACCACCACACCAGAACTGGAATTTATTTTACAGCATGCAGAATGTGAGTTTCTAATTATTGAAACTGAGAAGTTGCTCAAGACCCACGAGAAAATGCTCAAAGGCTTGAAAAATCTTAAATCTATTTTTGTTATTGAGGGCAACAATTCTAGCCACGGTTTGGAAAACACCTATAGCTACAACGATATCCTCAATGATCGCATCATCAGCAATGAGGACAGAAATAGTTTTATTACTCAACGTCATGATATTGAAATTGATGACATTTTTACCCTCATCTATACATCAGGAACAACCGGTGTCCCTAAAGGGGTGTTGTTGAGCCATAAAAATATTATGTATAACGTTTGCAACCTGCCTGAATTAATCGACCTAAAGCAAAATGATCGTTGGCTGTCAATTTTGCCCAGTTGGCATATCTTTGAACGCGCATCCGAATATATTGCGTTATCTAAGGGGTGCTGTATCGTTTATTCGGCGGTGAAGACCTTCGCCGCAGATCTGGAAAAATATCAACCAACCATGGTCGCTACAGTTCCACGATTGTGGGAATCCATGTACAACAAGATCAATCAGACGCTGGAAAAACAAAACCCGCGCAAGGCACGTATTTTTAAATTTTTAGTAACCATCTCTAGCCGCTATAACTACTGGCGGCGCTTGTTTTACAATCAACTGCCAGTTTTTAGTAAAAGGGCTTTCCTACAACGTGGTTGGTCAAAATTTAGAGCGGGGATAATGCTATTGCTATTGGCTCCACTCAACCTGCTGGCTAAAAAGAAGCTTAGCTTGGTACAGCAAAAATTTGGCGGTAAATTGCGCATGGCAATAAGCGGCGGTGGCAGTCTACCCACCTATTTGGATGAATGGATTGATGCCATTGGTATCCGGATAGTCAACGCTTACGGCATGACAGAATGTGCTCCGGCGATAGCGGGCAGATCAGTTAACTGCGAGGTGTTCGGTACGTTGGGACCCCCTACTAGAAATACCGAATTGCGTATTGTTGGTGAAAAAGGGGAGATTTTGGCTGCTGGCGAAGCTGGTGAAATTCAATTACGCGGTGATCAGGTTTTTTCCGGTTATTATAAAAACGATGAAGAAAACAAAGCAGCATTTACAACTGATGGTTTTTTTAAAACAGGTGACTTGGGCAAATTGACCCTGGGTGGAGAATTGGTAATTACCGGTCGCTCGAAAGAGATTATTGTTCTTGCTAGCGGTGAAAATATTGATCCGAGTCGCATCGAAGCGGCAATAACAAAATTACCCTTTGTCAGCGATGCGGTACTGGTTGGTCAGGATAAAAAGGGGCTTGGAGCACTGATTGTACCTGATTTTGAACAATTGCATAGCTTTATGGGCGGTAAAAATGAACACAATGCGGCAGAAATAAATAAATTTACCGACAAACAAACACTAGATCAGGTTAAAAGCGAAATTAACCGCTTGTTGCATCCCAAGCATGGATTTAAACCGTTTGAAAAATTACAAAATATCCACTTGCTGGACAAAGAATTTACCATTGGTGAAGAGCTTACCAACACCATGAAGAAAAAACGTCACGTTATCGAGGTTAAATATAAAGAGATTATCTCCAAACTACTCAAATAGTGATACCCCTACTATGCGACGTTGTTTTTACAGAATAGATTCAAAAACAGGATAAACCTTCTCACCAGCTTCAATCTGCAGATCCATATTGTTGATGGAAGGTGGCAGAGGGCAGATAAAATGGTGGCTGTAATGACAATAAGGATTATAGGAGTAGTTGAAGTCTAAAATATACTTATTATCGTTTATCTCCAGTGAAACGTAGCGACCAGCTCCATACGTTTCTTTGCCATTAGTTTTATCGGTAAAAAGTATGCTCAGTTCGGTGCCTTCTTCAGTTTGCCATACCTCTAAAACTTGATCTTTTCCTGCCAAAGTGAAACGGAAGAGACCAAGAGCCACCATGCGTTTTTGCCCTGACTCGGATCCAGCGATACGAAGCTCAGGTTTTTTATATTTTTCCAGCAAACCGACAACCCGGAAATCAGCGGCAGGCGGGTAATAACATAGTCCGGAGAACCCGGCGCGCTGTTTTTCCTCGAGAGGAGAATTATCTGTTTGAAAATATAGATCCTTTGCCTCTCTAAATTTGGCTAGTTCCTGTAAATAATCACCCCGCACCGGCGCTAGAGGCACCGATGCGGAGTTGATGTGAACGCAGCCATTTATGCCGAATAGTGAAAATATCAGCAAAAG
Organism: Desulfobacteraceae bacterium 4572_35.1; assembly: GCA_002084705.1. GTDB lineage: Bacteria > Desulfobacterota > Desulfuromonadia > Desulfuromonadales > Desulfuromonadaceae > Desulfuromonas. The sequence goes on along the minus strand of NBLX01000011.1, from coordinate 12,088 downwards.
GCACACTTTTTTAAACAAGTTAAGGATTGTCATCAGAAAATTTTAGACTCAAAATTTATATGCCAGTCAATGCCGACCCAACTCGCTTTATCGCTAAATCCAGCCGAAGCATCTTTAACATAATCCCCCGGCCAAAAAATACCGGTAAGCACACCAACGTCTTGATTGTTGGCAAACTTATATCGGAATTCAAACTCGACGGCATCACCGATATCGTCACCTAAGCTACCGCTTGCATCCCTGAAATTGCGCCAACTTCCCTTTTCCTCTTCAAGCTTGTAGTTGTGATACCTCAGTTCAACGGTTAGCTTGTCGGCAGGAAAAAGCTCCAAATTAAGTTGGCGGTCTTTAAAGTTCTTAAACCAAAACAGATTATATTCATTGCCATACCAAGCGCCCCATACTCCATAGGCAGTTTCATAACGGCCATGCGTATTGTCATTGGGATCGTCATCACCAGAGCTTACCGTATAGGCAGCGCTTAACCTTGGCGACCAAGGGAGGGAAGCAAATTGATAACCCAAAATTGCATAAAAATGGAAGGCCTCGATATCTTCGCTTCCATAGTCCCCGAACTCTTCGACATAGGTGAGATCGTAATTAAAGCCACCCAACAGATCGCGACCGTAACTACGCATACCCAAATAATAATCCTTGAGATCTTCGTTTCCCGTGTAGTTATCTGCGCTGTCCCATTTGGCCAGGAAAAAGGGTTCAAAGGCAATATATGGTTGCCCCTCAGGTAGCTGATAATGGGAATAAAAACCGGCACCATCGAATGAGTGACCATGGTTTAAGGTAAATCCGCTCACAGTGTCGTAATCTTTGGTGTAGTTTCGACCATAAAAAAGATCGATAAACCCATTTTTAAAACGGGTGGATATTACGGCGGCATCCCACAGGTACGGACCTACATTTGCCCAATCGCAAAGACCAATGACGCGGAAATCACCGTAATCTAAACGTTGTCTACCCAGTTTCAAAGTAAATGGGCCACCGAAAAGATTTTCAATTTCAACATTGGCCAGGTAAATATCTGGATCTTCCTCAAAACGGAAACTTGGCCAGCCACTGTCCGGCATCCCCCAGGTGTCGGCATATTGACCCCAGAGTTGAAAATGGACATTTTCGGTAGGTCTATAGTCAAAACCAACCCTGATCCTGTTGTCCCAAAGATCTTCACCCCCGTCCCGATAAGATGACCAAGCAATGTTATCCATGTATGAATAGCGAATACGGGCATCAATCCCAAATTTCAGTTTATCTGGTTTTTTTGTTTTTTCCTCCTTGCGATTCGAACATACGCCACAGTCCATAAAAACATGAGCCTGTGCTACAGATGTCATAACTAGAGTGATAGCTACCAGCAGTAAGATCTTTTTCAAATTGTTTCTTTTCACTTTCTCCCTCGCTCTCCTTTTAAGCTTTTGCCACATATTTGACAAAATTCTGTAACTATATAAAGTAGTTACAGCCAGAAAGCAAATTCGAAATATTGATAAAACAAAAACAACAAATAGTGTCTGCCTATAAATGGCACAACCAAAAGCAATCATTTACTCTTGCTTGAAGAAGATAGTGTCAAACAAAACAACCACCTGTTTCTTATACAGGTGGTTGTTTTGTTATCAGCGATATGATTTTTGTGCGCTACAGCAGCGTAAACATAGCCGCAATAGCTTTTTCAATGCCCGCTGCTGCCTCACTTATAGAGTTTGCCAGCATATAAGCTGGAGTGGTTATTACCTTCAACTGCTCATCCACAACGTAATCATCGACACCACACTCGACATGGATCGCCCCCATCTGTTCCAGGGCTTCAGCGGTAGCCTTATCGTTACCTATAGTCAATCGTGGTTTTTTATTGTCGTTGCACAGAATTTTTGCAATAACTGCCGGCGCAATGCAGATAGCAACTACAGGTTTACCAGCTTTGACCATATCTACCACCAGTTCGGCCAAATCGCTATTAACACCACATTCAGCTCCTGCACTAGCAAAAGTAGACAAGTTTTTTGCGGCACCAAAACCGCCGGGCAACACTAAAGCGTCAATATCGACAGCACTCACGCTGTTAAGGTTTTTGATATTGCCTCGAGCAATACGCGCTGATTCCACCAAAACTTCACGATCCTCGTGAACCTCTTTCCCATCTAGATGATCTACTACGTCAGCCTGTTCTATATTTGGCGCCATACAAACTGCCTCAGCACCACCACGATCAATAGCCAGCAAAGTTACAACTGCTTCATGGATTTCACTACCATCAAAAACACCACAACCAGCAAGAACAACACCAATTTTTGCCATCATCTAACTCCTTTTTTTTCGAGAAGGTTATCGCCACCTGTATAACTCAGTAGAACCATTTATGAACAACGCTCTTTTATTGCAGGATGCAAAATCACAAGAACGTTAACCATAAACCAAAACTGGAACGCTGTTAATTTTACCATAATGAATTAAAAATCAAGTCAGCAAACTCTATTGCAAGGCAGCATTGCGATGCAAAACACTCCTCAAAGTATCTGATTTTCCCCTTGCGCGACAACTTTTTTTTACCTAATATGCCCAAAGTTAACCTTAATTGTCCTATTTGTCTTAATATGACATGGTTACGAGTCCAAATTGAGGGGGCTAAATAATTACAAAACAAGGGGAACAAATCAATGTTAGCTAAGCGAGTTATCCGCCTTATTGAAGATATTGTCGGCGCGGAAAATGTAACCAGCGCCGCCAGCGATATGTTGTGTTACTCCTACGATGCAACACAGCAAAAGTTTTTACCAGACGTGGTGATCTTTCCGGAAAATGCCGAGCAGATCAGCCTGATAATGAAGATGGCCAACGTAGAAAACATTCCGGTCTTCCCCCGCGGTGCCGGTAGTGGCTTCAGCGGTGGCAGCCTGCCCATAAAGGGGGGAGTTGTTCTGGTTACCAGCCGCATGGATCGCATCCTGAAAATTGATGAGGAAAATCTGGTCGCCACTGTGCAACCGGGGGTGGTAACTGAGCAGTTTCAACAAGCGGTGGAGAAAGTTGGGCTATTTTATCCTCCAGATCCAGCTTCTCTTAAATTCAGCACATTGGGTGGGAATGCTGCCGAATGTGCGGGTGGACCGCGCTGTGTAAAATACGGCGTTACCAAAGATTATATTATCGGTCTCGAAGTGGTTACGCCTCAGGGCGATATTATTAAAACTGGCGGAGCTACTATGAAAGGGGTGGTCGGTTACGACTTAACCAAGTTGATGGTTGGCTGTGAAGGGACCTTGGGGATCATCACCAAATTGACAATTAAACTCCTACCCCTGCCGGAAGCTAAAAAAACCATGTTAGTGATGTTTGATTCCATCGACGGGGCGGCGCGAGCCGTTTCAGCTATTATCCGTGGTAAGATCATTCCGACCACACTGGAATTTATGGACTCAGCCACCATCGAGTGTGTACGCAAGGCCACCGACCTTGAGTTGCCTGAGCAGGCACAAGCGGTGCTGATTATTGAGGTTGATGGCGACAGCGACATGATTGAAAAACAGGCTAAACGTATTCTGGAGATAATTCAACCTCTGGGGGTAGTAGCAACCCAAATTGCCACCACACCTGAAGAGAGCGAAGATATATGGAAAGTACGGCGCTCAGTATCAGCCAGTTTGCGCAACGTAAACCCAGATAAATTTAACGAAGATATCTGCGTACCCCGCAGTCGTGTGCCCGATATGATTCGCAAGGTCAATGCCATAGCCGAAAAATATCAGATCCCCATTGTTAATTTTGGTCACGCAGGTGACGGCAACATCCACGTAAATATTATGATTGATAAAAACGTAACTGGTCAATCTGAAAAAGCTGAACATGCCATCGAAGAGGTCTTTGCTGGAGCGTTGGAGCTTGGGGGAACCATGAGCGGTGAACACGGTGTCGGTAACACCAAGGCACCATATATCCCCATGGAACTGGATCCGGCGGCCGTTGCTTATATGAAAACGATAAAACAAGCGCTTGATCCGAAAAATGTGCTAAATCCGGGTAAAATATTATTAGAGAATGCCCCCAAGGGGCTAGAATAGCCGAGGTAAACAAGGGGATGAGTAACCATAAAAAACTGGCTGATTTTCGTGCCGATATCGATAAATGTGTCAAATGTGGCGCCTGTCAGGCACAATGTGCCGTATACAAAACTATTAAACGGGAATCGACGGTTGCGCGTGGCAAGATCGCTATTGCCAATGCTCTGCTCGATAAAGATCTCCCACTCGATAAACGTTTCGTTCTCGATATGTCGCAATGTTTATTGTGCGGGTCATGTTTTGATAAGTGTCCCAATTTAGTGCCAACTGATCAAATTGTAATGGCGGCGCGGCGCGAAATCGCTGAACGTAAAGGGTTATCAACTTTTGGCAAAGCCATTACCTCCGTTATCAAGCGACCAAAACTGATGAACACCCTGGCAAAAAGTAGCGATCACTTCGGAGGAATATTATTTAAAAAAATACCCGATCACAGCGGGTTACGTCTGCGTTTTCCCCTCCCTTTTATTACCACAGATCGCAGTATTCCCGATTTTACCCCAACTCCATTTCGCGAACGCTATCCGCAACCAATTGGCGGTAATACAGATAAGCCGACACTCTCGTTTTTTACCGGCTGTATGATCAATTACACCTACCCCGAGGTGGGAGAAGCATTGGTAAAAGTGGTCCGCTTTATGGGCTTCCCGTTGATTATTCCCCAAGATCAGGGATGTTGCGGTTTGCCAGCTTTGGCCGCAGGCGATGAAAAAACGGTTGACCAACTAGCGGACGCCAACGTTACCGCCTTTAGCTGTAATGGTCAAAATGATGTGGTAATTGTAACCGCGTGCGCTTCCTGTTATTCCGGCATTGGGGAACGTTATCGTGCCATGGGCAAAGATTATGCGCAAATGGGAGATAAAGTGGTCGATATCCTCAAGTTTCTGGCAGACAACGGTCTGGTAGAAAAGTTGCAGCAATTACCGCGCTGGAAAGAAACAAAACGGGTAACCTATCATGACCCCTGCCATTTACGTACCCAGGGGATAACTACTGAACCACGAGCCATTTTAAGCGCATTACCCAATGTCAATTTTGTCGAGATGGAGGGTGCCGATAAATGTTGTGGACTCGGTGGCACCTTTTCTGTTTACCATTATGATACCAGCCGTGAGATAGGGAAACGCAAGGCCGATGGAATTGCAGCCAGTAACGCAGATCTCGTAGCCTCGGCCTGCCCCGGATGTATGATGCAGTTACAAGACTCGATAAATCATGCTAAATTACCGCAGCAGGTGTGCCATGTGTTAGAGTTGGTAGCAGATTGTTTGCCGGATAGTTAACATTTTAAATGCCGTTGTGGGTTAAACCTGAAATCGGATCTCTAAATTGAAATTACAAAAAATGGGGGGAAGGCGATGAAGCGATTAGTTGTGCTTGTTACTATGTTGTTTGCCTTATTATTTGGACTTGCCAGCACTGATGTTCTTGCGGTGCCACGCGGCAAATCCATCACTTTTCCCAGATCCTCTAACGGCAAAGTAATTTTTGATGGCACGGTACATAACAACAGTGCTAAAAAGGGTTGCCGCCAGTGCCATAACCCGCAACTATTCCCACGCATGAAGCAAGGGACTGTACATATTATTATGAAAAATATTTATGCCGGCGAACAGTGCGGTTCTTGTCATAATGGACATCAGGCTTTCAAAGCCAGAAGTAACTGTGGTCGCTGTCACAAAAAATAGGTAATCGGTGCAGTTATTATTTTAAAAAACTGCGGCGACTTAACATCAAATTTAAGAAGCAGGTTGACCCCGAGTTTGCCTGCTTATTTTTTCGTGGAGAGATAAAGTAAATGGTACGAGCGTTAGGGATTTTTTCTGGTGGGCTTGACAGTATTTTAGCGGCGCAATTGCTCCGCCGCCAGGGTATCGAGGTTTATTGCCTCTGTTTTACCAGCCCGTTTTTTAATGCTGACAACGCAATCGCAATGGCAAAAATGTATGATTTGCCGTTGCAAGTTATGAACATCGGTGTAGAACATCTAAAAATGCTCAAGAACCCCCGTTATGGCTATGGTCGCAACATGAATCCATGTATAGACTGTCATGCGTTAATGTTCAAGATCGCCGGTAAAATCATGCTGGAAAAAGGTTACGACTTCCTGTTCTCTGGTGAAGTTATCGGTCAGCGCCCCAAAAGTCAAAATCGCTCCGCCCTTATGGCAGTAAATAAGGGATCAACCTGCGCAGATAAAATACTCCGGCCCTTAAGCGCTAAACTGTTAGCACCAACCCCGATGGAGGAGTCGGGGCTTGTGGATCGGGAACAACTGCTAGAGATACAAGGACGCTCACGCAAAGCACAGGATAAACTGGCGCGGGAGTTAGGCGTCAACGAATATCCTTCATCAGGTGGAGGCTGTCTACTGACCGAGAGTTCATTTTCAGGTCGGTTAAAAGATCTGTTCGAGCATCAACCCCAGTGCGAAATATTTGACATAGAACTGCTTAAACTGGGGCGCCCCTTCCGCTTGTCTCCCCTGGCCAAATTGACTCTAGGGCGTAATCGTTCCAACAATGAAGCCCTGAAGCGTCTTGCCGGTAACGGCAGTTGTCTGTTGCGCTGTCAAAATTTTTCCGGACCACTAGGCGTAGTAAGCGGCAATCCCCTACCAAAAGACCTGGCCACCGCAGCTGGAATAGTTGCCTCTTACGGCAAGGGCGCTCGCGAGGAACAGGTTGAGGTTCTTATCAGCAGCAACGGCCAGCAACATGTGTTAACAGTGCCACCCATGGATAGAGCAGAAACACACACAATGTTACTGTGATTTTTCTCTCTTTATTTTGCCTCCTTGACAAACTCTTTCAGCGCCGCTATCTCCTGAGGCCACAATTGCGAATCGGTGGTTTCGAGAATAAGGGGAATATTGTCAAAGCGGGAATCGATCATAATATATTTAAAACATTCCCAGCCTATTTCGCCGGCACCTAAAGGTGCGTGACGATCAATTTTGCTGCCATATTTCGTTTTGCTGTCGTTGAGGTGCATCCCCTTAAGGTATTTGAATCCAACAACCTTATTGAATTCAGCAAAAGTTGCTTCACACTCTCCGCTGGTACGTAGATCGTAGCCGGAGACAAAGGTGTGGCAGGTATCCAGACATACGCCTATGCGGGATTTATCCTCGACCTGCGCTATGATTTGCGCCAGATGTTCAAAGCGATAGCCTAAATTTGTCCCCTGACCGGCAGTATTTTCTATCACGGCGGTAACTGAGTTGCTGCATTCCAGTGCCATGTTTATAGATTCTGCGACGCGGGCCAGACAATCGTTTTCGCTCAGCTGCTTCAAATGGCTGCCCGGATGGAAATTCAAGTAACACAACCCCAACTGTTCGCAGCGCAGCATCTCATCGCAGAATGCAGCACGCGATTTTTCCAATTTTTCTGTCTCCGGATGACCAAGATTTATCAGATAGCTGTCGTGGGGCAATATTTGGCTGGCAGTGTAATTATATTGTTGGCAATTTACCTTAAACTGTTCTATCACTTTTTCAGTAAGAGCGCTGGCATGCCAACGCTTTTGATTTTTAGTAAACAACGCAAAGGCGCTGGCTCCAATCGCGGCGGCATTAACAGGTGCGTTAAAGACCCCGCCGGCAGCACTTACATGGGCACCAATGTATTTCATATTGTCAATTATCCTTTATTGTGTACGATATTATAAAACGGTCTTATATTATAAGTTGGCATAGGTCGTATAGCAAACTATAACGGTGCAAATATTGTTTATCTGCTATGTTCAAATTAGATGTACTCGATAAATAAATGAACAACCTGTCGCCATAAAAAATCAACCATCATAACCATATATAATTATTGGAGATTTACATGGACGGTTTTAATTTTACTGTTTCGTATCGGGTGAGTATCAGTGACATAAATTATGGCAATCATGTAGCGAATTCGGCGGTGCTGAATTTTTTTCAAGAGGCGCGTATCCAGTATTTAGCTAATTTGGGCGGGTTCAGCGAGCTCGATATCGGTGGTTGCGGCATAATATTACCCGAAGCCAAAGTCAAGTATCAGGCTGAGATGTTTCATAGTGACGAATTAAATATTGGGGTGCGCATCGTTGCCCTTGGACGCTCTTCAATATCCATGGAGTATCGCATAGAACGCAACCTTGAGGTTACCGCCAGTGGAAAAACCGCACTGATTGCATTTGATTACACCAAACGCAAACCGCGCCGATTACCCAACGATTTCAGACAGGCGGTACAGCAATTTGAAAGTCTGGAATAGCTTGGCGATTTTCACCCGGCCGTCGCTGCTCTATGCTGGACTTTTGTCCCCTGATTGCATAAGCTACAGCGCATGAAATCCAACGATAAAAACAACAATTTATCCAACCTTGGCGAATTCGGATTGATTGAACAAATTCGTCGACAGGTGAAGAGCGATTCTACGGTACCGGTGGGGATAGGTGATGATTGCGCCGCCACAATTATTCCTGAGGATCACGTCTTGTTAACCAGCAAGGATCTACTCATTGAAGATGTCCATTTCCGGCGCAGTTGGACCTCCATGTACCAACTAGGGCGCAAGAGTGCCGCAGTAAATTTAAGTGACGTAGCTGCAATGGGTGGCAGGGCGAATCATCTTTTTCTAGGTGTTGCTTTGCCGATTGATATAGATGCTACTGATTTAGAGGATTTTACTCGGGGTTTTCTGGATGAGTGCAGCGCTGCCGGTGCCACCCTGTGTGGTGGTGACACCTGTCGCAGCAATGGACCACTGATTATATCAGTGACGGTGCAGGGCAGCATCGCTGCCAATCAAATGGTTAAACGCAGTGGAGCCCAGATCGATGATGATATTTACGTATCGGGCTTTGTTGGCGACAGCGCTTTAGCTCTGGCACAATTGCAGGGTGATATTACCCCCTGCGATTATCTTATTTTGCGCCATAATCAACCAACACCACGGTTAGAACTTGGTCAGCAATTAGTACAGCGACAGTTGGCTAACGCTATGATCGATCTATCTGACGGCCTGTTTGCCGACCTTGGACATATTATGGAGCAATCCCATTGCGGGGCCTTGGTAGATTGTCGCTGCCTCCCTTTTTCATCTGAGCTGCGCCAACACCTTGATCGCAACCCCGCGGATATTGAAACAGCTCTCCGTGGTGGTGAAGACTATGAATTGCTGTTCTGTGCAGATCCAAACCGTGCAGATGAGGTTGCCCGGCTATCTCAACAACTAAACTTGCCGCTGACACATATCGGCAATATTAAAGCACAGGATTACTCGTTGCAACGGATAGACATTAACGGTAATCAACAGCAGGTTGAAGCGCAGGGTTTCAACCATTTCAAGTGATTATTTTTTAACCTTTATTTTTTTGCGGAAAGGTCGCATTCATGCGTACTGGAGTTCCCGTTTTAACAGTTCGGATAGCCATTCTAGTATCAATACTGTTGTTTTCATCAGCGCAGTTATGGGCTACAACTAGCATCAATCATAACAAAATTAGTGCGGAGCAATTACTGGCGCGAATTCAGCAACGCTTTAATCCGGGTGAAAGTGCTGAAATTATCCACAATGTGCAGACTAACTTTTATCAAAAAGCACTTATTGCCAGCCTGAACCGGACACAAACTGGACGCGGCACCATGATCATGATGTTTGACCACAGCAATGGCAATGGCACTAACTCCAGCACCCTGTTTCACTGGAGTTACACTGTGCCAAGCAAGCAAGAGGTTATTTGCGACGGCAAAACCTTGTGGGTATATCAACCAGACAACAGTCAGGTGATGGTTTCGGCGGTTAACGATAAAAGTTATTACAGCGAGGATCCGCTGTTATTTCTGCGCAATTTGGGGCAACTGTCCAGCCACTTTTCAGTATCTATGGGCAAACAAGGGGATACGAATGCAGCAGGATACCAGCTGATCCTGGTGCCGCAACAACCTTCGGTTTACATTAAGAGCTTGCTATTGCAGGTGCCACAATGGCTGGGAGACAACCCACAGCAGCAGGGGTTTCCCATAAGCAGTGCAACCATTATTGATCCGAGCGACAACAGAACCAGTATAGAGTTTCGTCAGATCAAGATTAACCAGAAAATTGATCACAGTCAGTTCAAATTCGCTGTACCAACAGGGGTAGACGTTGTTCATCCCTCTGACTTGACCCTGGATTTTAAATAATAGGAGATTAACAATGCCCAGTTTTGATATTGTTTCTAAGGTGGAGATGCAGGAAGTGGATAACGCTGTCAATCAGACCTGTAAAGAGGTGGATCAGCGTTACGATTTTAAGGGGACTCACAACGAGATAACCCTCAATAATGACAGTATTACTATCTTGGCTGCTGATGATTACAAGTTGCAGGCAATAACAGATATCCTTAAAGGTAAACTCACCCGGCGCAAAGTTTCCCCCAAGTGCCTCGATTTTGGCAAAGTTGAAGATGCTTCCGGTTTGGCAGTGCGTCAACACATCAACCTTGTTCAGGGGATATCGAAGGAAAAGGGCAAGGAGATTGTTAAAATGATCAAGGGCACCAAATTGAAAGTGCAGGCCCAAATCAATGAAGACGAGGTGCGGGTGACGGGCAAAAAGATTGATGATTTGCAAGAAGTGATGCAGATGCTTAAAGGTGCGGACCTAGATCTTGATCTCCAATTTGTCAATATGCGTTCTTAGTCCAAATACGACATGAATAAACAAAAAGTTTATCTGGTTAGCCTGGGATGCCCAAAAAATCTTGTAGATTCCGAGGTCATTCTTGGTCATCTCGCCGGCGGGCGCTTCGAGATCACTCTACACGAAGAAGAAGCAAAAATTATAATAATCAACACCTGCGCTTTTATCAGCGATGCCCAGGAAGAGTCAGTTGATACCATCCTCGAATTGGCCAGCTATAAAGATGAAGGCCAATGTGAGATGCTGATAGTTTGCGGCTGCCTGTCCCAACGCTATCAACAGCAGTTAGCGCAGGAGTTGCCCGAGGTGGATCTGTTTATGGGCACCGGTGATGCCTGCCGCATTGTTGAGCTTATCGATCAATGGTATGACCAACCGCAGCAACTTCAAGAGGTCAGCCAGCCCGGCGGAGTGTATGATCACTACACTCCACGTGTGCAGGCTACCCCTTTCTATACCGCTTATGTCAAAATTGCCGAAGGCTGCTCAAACTGCTGTTCCTACTGTATTATCCCGCAACTGCGCGGCAGCTTATGTTCCCGCAGTATAGTTTCAGTGATCGCCGAGGTAAAAGAGTTAGTGGCTGCTGGCGTGAAAGAGATCAATCTGATTGCTCAAGACATTACCGCCTTTGGTCACGACTTGAACGATGGCAGCAATCTGGAGAAACTGCTACGTGAGCTGGTTAAAATTGAGGATTTACCCTGGATTCGCCTGCTGTACGCTTACCCTGACGGGGTAACAGATGAGTTACTGGAACTGATAGCCACAGAAGAAAAGGTATGTAATTATCTCGACCTGCCTTTACAGCATATTGATGACACTATTTTGACCGCGATGAACAGGCACATCAATGAGGCTGATCTGTTAAATTTAATCTACAAAATTCGTCAGATAATACCGGAAATAACCTTACGAACTTCATTTATCGTCGGCTTTCCGGGTGAAACCGCAGCGCAGTTTGAGAAATTATATAAATTTGTTCAAGAGGGGCATTTTGACCATGTCGGGGTGTTCACCTATTCCCAGGAAGAGGGAACAAGTGCGGCCCTGTTGCCTGCTCAGGCTGATGATGAGATAAAACTGGAACGGCAACAACAATTGATGGGTGTGCAGCAAGAGATCTCCAGTGCTAAACAGCAGGCCATGGTCGGTAAAGTTATAGAGGTGCTAGTTGACGGTTACAGTGCCGAAACCGAACTACTATTACAGGGGCGATGGCGCGGTCAGGCAGCAGAGGTAGACGGCATAGTATATATCACCGCAGGTCAGGCTGATGTCGGTGAAATTGTGGAAGTACAAATAACCGAAGCCAGTGAATATGACCTTATAGGTGAGATCGTTGGAGTTTGG
>NBLX01000081.1 GCA_002084705.1 Desulfobacteraceae bacterium 4572_35.1 | reverse complement strand
GCACGCAAAATAGACTGTATAACTTTAAAAACTGGTTGTTACATAGATCAACAAAAATTTGATGCTGCGGAGGAAACGTTAACTGTTGGATTAAGTGACAGTTCACTGTCCAAGAAGGAGCAGGTGTTGTTGTTTTATGAAAGTGGCTTGCTATATGAAGCTTGGGGGCGGTTTGCAGATGCATTATCAAGTTATCAGGTTGTTGCCGACAATGATTCAAGTTTTCGTGACGTTGCCGCCAAGGTCGCAGAATTAACAGAGATAGTAAATAATGAAGGTGCTACCAGCAACGATAGAGTTTCATATCTTTAATTATCATGTCAGCCTTGTGGAGTAAATTGAATGGAGTACACCGAACATTTTGGCTTAATAAGAGATCCATTCTCTAATGCCCCAGATTCTAGGTTTTATTTTAACAGTGAACAGCATAGCCAAGCATTGGTACGTTTTCAAAGAATTATAGATGCGAATAAAGGTCTTGCTGTTCTCGTTGGTGGGATTGGTTCTGGTAAAACAACTTTGGCACGGCGTCTTCTCGATACATTGAGTGTAGATATATATGAATCATCCATGTTGGTAATGGTTCATTCTGGCGTTACTCCCGAGTGGATATTAACGCGCATTGCCATGCAACTTGGTGTTGTTGAACCTGCGTCAGATCGGATGAGTGTACTTAAACAATTGTACGAACGTTTATTGGAAATTGAACGGGAAGGTCGACGGGCGGTAGTCTTAATAGATGAGGCACAAATGCTTCAGACTCGTGCGTTGATGGAGGAATTTCGCGGGTTATTGAATTTAGAAATTCCGGGAAAAAAATTGTTAAATTTGATTTTCTTTGGCCTGCCGGAAGTTGAAGATTGTTTAAGGCTGGATGAACCATTAGCTCAGCGGGTTGCATTGCGTTATTATTTGCACGCCCTCGATGAACAGGCTACGATTGCATATATAAAGCATCGTTTGCAGGTTGGAGGAGCAAAAAATATGTTGTTTTCTGGGCCGGCGGTGCAGTTGATTTACCGATATTCTGGCGGCGTACCAAGGTTGATTAATACTCTGTGTGATAACTGCCTGTTTGAGGCATTTATGCAAAAACTTCCCGGTGTTGTGCCAAAAATAGTTCAAAGTGTTGCCGGGGATCTTGGGCTGAATGTTATCAATTTTGATGACAAGGGATATGAGGTTGAACACCATTTGGATAAAATAGAAGCGCTGTTGGCAAAAATGGAACAAAAACGTTAACCGTTATGTTTATACTCAGTATCTCAATGAAGGCCGGTTTTGCCGGCCTTTTTATTTATCCGAATTAATTACTTGTTTCTGTAGTGTGGTAAACCAATGACTCAACATATAAAAATATTACCCGAGAAGTTGTGTAATCAGATTGCGGCGGGTGAAGTTGTTGAACGTCCCGCATCGGTCATTAAAGAATTGATTGAAAATTCTCTTGACGCTGGTGCCGATAAGATCATTGTCGAAGTTGAACGGGGTGGAAAAAAAAAGATATCAGTTGTCGATAATGGTCATGGTATGGGGCGTGATGATATTTTTCTGTGTTTTGAACGTCATGCAACAAGTAAAATAACAACTGAACAGGATTTGTTTAATTTACGTTATCACGGTTTCCGAGGCGAGGCATTGCCGTCTATTGCGGCGGTGTCGCGTTTGCAGGTGATAAGTCGTAATGTAGTAGATGAAGTTGGGACAAAATTGGTGGTTATCGGTGGTAAAGTTATTGATCACCAGCAGGTGGGGGTCGGTGTTGGTACATCTTTTGAGGTTAAGGATCTGTTTTTCAACTTGCCTGCACGGCGCAAGTTTCTGCGTCGCGATGAAACTGAATTTGGCCATGTAGCTGAGGTCGTTACCCGTCTCGCTCTGGCTCATCCCGCAGTACATTTCAAATTGATTCACAACGGTAGGACAATTATTGATCTTTTTCGCCAAAATGATCATTTTGATAGGATTGTCGCAATATTGGGTCGTTCAGTTGTTCCCGACATGATAGAGGTGAACCAAAGTGATGATCAGATGAGTTTGAGTGGATATATATCCCGCCCCAGCCTGACCAGATCATCTACGGTTGGAGTTTATTGTTTTGTCAATGGCCGTTTTATTAAAGATCGGGTGATACATCATGCCCTTATGGATGGGTATCGCCAATTGCTCATGAAAGGCCGTTATCCTCTATGTATACTTTTTTTGCAGTTGGATCCGGAAAAGGTTGATGTAAATGTGCATCCAACCAAGCATGAAGTTCGTTTTCATGAGCAACATAAAGTACACAACTTTGTAAGCCAAGTGGTGCGGCAGCAATTACGTCAACTGGATGTAGCCAAAGCTAAAGATTTTGTGTTGCCCGATCCCGCAACTATAGATGCTACAACACGTGAAAAACAACTGAAGACTCTTTTCACTGATGGATCAGGTTCTACATCCACGGGGAAAAATGAAATTGATGTTTGCGGGGAGCACAGTGATTGTATTGAAAATGGCGCCAAGGAGAAAATAGAAGCACCGCACTATGAAGATACGACAGAAGTTGCCGAGACAGTTAGTGAGTATCTGTCTGTTGCTAAAATTACTGCTGAAACAACTTCGCAATGTCGCAAGGAAGAGAGTCTCCCTTTTGAACAGGCGGGCTATTTTAGCTCATTAACTGTTATCGGTCAGTATCACCATAGCTATATTGTCTGTGAAGATACGGATGGTCTGGTGCTGATAGATCAGCATGCGGCTCATGAACGTATCGGTTTTGAACGTCTTAAGACTCAGTTTAGTCTCGGTGCTGTCGAACAACAGGAGTTGTTATTTCCCGTAGTCATAGAACTCAGCTTGCGTGAGGACACGGAGTTGCGGCAGTGTTTAGATCAAGTTAAACTTCTTGGTTTCAATCTTCACCATTTCGGTGGAAAAAGTTGGGCAGTAACTGCGTTGCCGGTATATGTGGACACGAGTGATGTAAAGACCATGATATGTGATGTGTTGGCTGAAATAGGCAGTGTTGGAGTCAGTCGGTTATCACAAGATGCATTTGATGCGGTACTGATTAAGATGGCTTGTCATGGTATGATTCGTGCTAACCAAAAGTTGGAAAAGGTTGAGATGGTTGCTCTGTTGCAGCAACTTGATGAGGTGGATTTTAATCGTAATTGTCCTCACGGTCGTCCGATTTTACAGCGTTATTCATTGCATGATGTAGAGAAGATGTTCAGGCGTTTATGATAAAGCAACAATTGCCAATTATAATCATCGGAGGAGCAACAGCCAGTGGTAAAACTGATTTTGCCCTTAAGTTAGCTCAATACTACGATGTCGAGGTGGTTTCTGCTGACTCGAGACAAGTGTATCGCTATATGGATATTGGCACCGCCAAGGTTAGTGCCGATGAGCAGCGCATGGTGTCGCACCATTTGATCGATGTTGTTGAACCGGATAAGGATTTTAGTGTCGCTGACTTTACCGATATGGCTCACGCTGCGGTCATTGACATCTTCAATCGGGGTAAAATTCCTCTGGTTGTGGGCGGTACTGGTTTATACCTGCGTGCCTTGACTGATGGTTTGATTGATGCTCCTTCAGAGAATGCGCAATTACGTGCTGAGTTATTAGAGGATGAACGGCAAAATAGTGGATGCCTGTACCAACGCTTGCTAAAAGTTGATAATTGCCTGGCTCAGACTATACACCCCAACGATATCACTAGAATAGTACGTGGACTTGAGGTGTATGTGCAAAGTGGAACCAAGTTGTCTCAGATACAGCAACAGCATGCTTTTCGTGAACAACGTTATCGTCCCCTTAAGTTTGCACCCTCAGTTGACAGGGCTTTGTTGTATGAACGGATAAACAAGCGTGTTGGCACTATGATTAACGAAGGTTTACTGAGAGAAACACAACATCTGCTTAAGCGGGGTTTTACCCCATCGTTAAAGTCGATGAGAACAATTGGTTATCGGCAAGCAATAGCTCACTTGTGTGATAATATGTCTTTGGATGATGCCATCGCATGGATTCAACTGGAAACACGCCGTTATGCAAAAAGGCAATTAACTTGGTTCCGAAAAGATAAAACGATAAATTGGGTTGATTACAACCATGAATTTGATAGTATCAGAGAATCGATTGATAAATTTTATTTTAATTGAATGCTATGAAGAGGAGTAAGTGTTAATGGCAAAGACACCATTTAATATTCAGGATCAGTATCTCAATCAAGCACGTAAAGAGCGAGTTAAGATTAACGTGGTAATGATGTCTGGGGAACAACTTCAAGGTTTTATTAAATCTTTTGATAATTTTTGTGTTTTAATAGAGAGTGGTAGTGATTTTTTGCTGTATAAACATGCTATTTCAACTATAACATCTGCTGATGGTAATTTTATATTACACGGTGGGCGGGATTAACAAAATTATTTTTTGAGTTTTGACGCTGTAGACTTCTCGTGGCGTAATAAAATAAAATGAAATTAAAAACAGGGTCTCCGACTGAACACCAGCGGGGACCTTCTGTGTTTAGGAATAGTAATATGATTGAGATAGAATCCGTCATCCCTGACAGCATTGCCGATGAATTGAACCTTGTGAAGGGTGATATGCTGCTGTCGATAAATGGGTTCACGATTGATGATCAGATAGACTATCAGCTCTATGCTCAAGGGGAAGAATTTGTCTTTGAAGTTAAGAAAAAGGATGGTGAATTGTGGGAGTTGGATTTCGAGCGCGATGAGGATGATCCAATAGGACTTGAATTTCCTTTCCCGCAGCCACGCCAGTGTGAAAATAGATGTAAGTTCTGCTTTGTTCGTCAGCTCCCCTCAGGTTTGCGTAAAAGTTTATATGTTCGCGACGATGATTATCGTTTTTCATATTTGTATGGGGCATATATAAGCCTGACAAACTTGAGTGAAACTGACATCGTACGGATAATTGAACAGAAACTGTCACCATTATATGTGTCGGTCCATGTAACTGACGTTGAAAAACGCAGTGAACTTCTTGGAAGAAAAACAACTGCCGTTATTCCGATGCTGCAGCGTCTTATAGCTGGTGGTATACAGCTGCATAGCCAGATTGTTCTGTGCCCTGAGCATAACGATGGAAAATATCTAGTGCAGAGTGTGAATTCTTTAGCTGAATTATATCCGGGCATATTGTCTTTGGCGGTGGTGCCTGTAGGTCTGACGAAATATCGCCGCCACTTGCCAAATCTGCGCTGTCTTACTCCGATTGAAGCGAAAACTATTGTTAATCAGATTCATGCTTTTCAAGAATCTTTTCTTGTTGACTATGATACCCGCTTTGTTTATCCCGCAGATGAGTTGTACCTGAAAGCAGGAATTGCTTTTCCGTTATTAAGTAATTATGAAAAATTGCAGCTACTGGAGAATGGAGTTGGTATGGTGCCATTGTTCAGATCTGATAGTGAGCAGGTATTGAGCGAGGCAGGATGCTATGAAGGGATAGTTGCCACAATTGTTACGGGGGTTTCGGCGGCATCAGAATTACGGCACTTCATTGATAGGTTTAATGCAGCAACTCAGGCGGAGTTGCGCTTGCAAGTAGTGGAAAATGATTTTTTCGGTGAGCTTGTAACTGTTGCTGGTTTAATTGTTGGTCGCGATATTGTGCAGCAGTTGTCTGCAGCAGACTTGGGTCAAGTGTTGTTAATCCCAGATGTAATGTGTCGTGAAGGTGATGAAGTATTTCTTGATGATATGAGATTGGAACAGTTGGCGGACGAGTTGGATGTTGAAGTGGTTAAGGTGCCAGCAACACCATGGGGGATTCTTGATTTTATCGATTTTATGGCAACAAACATGCGCGCTTGATGAGTTTGTTTACGGGAGATAATTGTAGAAAATGAAAAATTTAGCAGAATATACAGACCGGGCGATAGATTTGCTTGAGGACGGTGGCTACAAAGAGGTTACCGATCTGTTGATGCCAATTTGGCAGCAATTCCCCGATAATGATGAAATATTGTTGTTGTTGGCTGAAGGATTATTTGGACAAAACAACTCTAAACAGGCATTCAAGTTGTTGGAACAACGTGTTCAACGTCCAGATTATGATCCTGAGCTATTATTCTTGTTAGGTGATGAATATTTTGCCAATGACCGTTGTGATGATGCCATAACCTGTTATACCAAATTAAACAATATTCCTGAATGTCAAGCCGAGGCTTTGGTCCGGATTGGCATGGTTTATCTTTTCCGAGGTGAGTTGGCACCGGCAAAGGATATCTTTGCTCAGGCTTTGGAGCATGATAGTACCAGCTTGAGTGCTTTTAATTCATTGGGCGACATCTCAATGGAGCTGGGGAATAAAACAGAGGCAAAAAAGTGGTATCAGCGTGCTATTGATGCTAATGAGGATGACCCAGAAGCGTGGGGTAATTTGGCCGAATTACACTATGACGACGGTGATCTGAGCGATGCGCGTAAATGTGCTTTAAAAGCTATAGCCTGTGATAAAGAGTATGCTTCAGCTTGGTTGACTTTAGGCTATGTGGCGCTTGATGATGATGAAGAGGTGTTGGCATGCCAAAATTTTAAGGAATTTCTTGCCCTTGAAGATGGAGTGGGCGCTGAAGATATTGTGGTTGAGGTGAAAGCTGTTTTGACCGCGTTACAGAGTTAGGCGATGAAATTACCGAAGGTTATAGATAACAATTTATGTGAGCAACAAGCACATACCCAGTGGGAAAATATTTGCCGCCGTTGTGGTCGCTGCTGTTATGAAAAAATAGAATATCTCGGTAAAATTTATTTAACTAATACCCCGTGTGAATATCTAGATTTAGCTACCAACGAATGCACAGTATATTTACAGCGCTGTCAAAAAAAACAAGGATGTGTTGCTCTTAACGAAAAAATTATTGCCATGGGTGTTTTGCCTGGTAGTTGCGCATATGTTCAAAAAATTGAAAATTATCCTGCTCCTTTTCCTTGGAGTGATCTGCCTGAAGAAATACGTAAATCATTAATAGAAGAATTCTCTTAAGACTGTACTTTTAAGTTACAGCAATTCTGTTACGAACCATTTTGTATTATGAAAGGGAGATAAATTCTTTCAGTAAACGACAAACACTAACCAGATCGTCAACACTGATAAACTCATCTACAGAATGTACTTTTTGCATACCCGTAGCCAGATTAGCTGTTTCTATGCCATGCTGATTAAAAATGCTGGCATCACTACCACCGCCGGAAGAACCAACGCTTAATTGTTGCTTCTCAACCGTCGCTGCCCGCTGCAAGGTTTCTATAACTGCTGCATCAGACGCCACGTTCATTGCCGGATAATCAGCCATAACATCAACTTTAATCCTTGCCTTACAACGGCTGCCGTCAATATCAATACAACTGTTCTCCGCGGCAGCGTATAAACACTGCTGCATATGCTCAGTCTGACTGCGCAGCTTGTCCGCATTAAAACTACGTGCCTCCCCCATCATCTGCACATAGCGAGGGATAATATTTGTCGCCTGTCCCCCATTTATCAAACCGATATTGGCGGTGGTCTCTTCATCAACGCGACCCAGATTCATCTGGCTTATCCCTTGCGCCGCAACCTGAATGGCCGAGATCCCATGCTCCGGATCAATACCAGCATGTGCCTCCATCCCCTCAACAACAAATCGCAACTTGTTAGCTCCGGGAGCTGTAGTCGCCACCAACTCAACACCGGAGGTGTCTAACACTAAGCCCCGCTTAGCCTGCAATTGATTGAAATCCAGATACTTAACACCGAGCAGCCCAATCTCTTCACAAACAGTTATGATCACTTCAAGGGGAGGATATGGAACATTGTTTTCCTGTAAGCATTCAATCGCCTCGATAATTTGAGCAATACCAGACTTATCATCTGCCCCCAATACGGTATCGCCAGCGCTAC
>NBLX01000080.1 GCA_002084705.1 Desulfobacteraceae bacterium 4572_35.1 | reverse complement strand
TTACTTGTTTTTGGACGCTATCAAACATGCTTCAGGGCGGTAATCGGATCCATCCTCGATGCTTTCCACGCCGGTTGCAAACTGGCGATAACGGCAATGGCGACAACCATTGTGACCACCAGAACTACATCTGTAATCCCGATAGTCGGCGAAAGCAACAGTCCGGTCTGGCGTCCGAAATCGAAACTTATCTGTGTCACATTCATAACCGCGATACTGACCAAACTGATCACTGTACCGACGGTGGTTCCAAGAATACCCATCAGCAAGCCTTCAACAATAAACAGGGCGAGGATTTTATTCGGCAGTGTACCGATGGCGGCAATGGTTCCGATCTCGTTGATCCGTTCGTAAACAGCCATCACCATCACGTTCATAATACTGACCAACACGATGGCCACCAGCATGATCTTGATAAAAAAAGTCATCAGATCAATCATCTTGGCAATGTTGAAGAAGGGGGAAATCTTTTCCCAACTATGCAGTTCAAAAACCGGCATACCCTGCTTATTTTTCATCGATCCTAGCTTTTTCTGTAGGCTGGCCAAAACTGCGGGCAGCCGATCGATATCCTTCAGGCGAATAGCCACCTCACTCACCTCGGCAGTGCCGATTCGGAGCAGGGATTTGGCATCATCGATATGAATCATCCCATCGCGCCCACCCGGACCAGAGATCCCTTCGAGAATACCACGCACCACAAAGGTCTGACCGTTAACTGAGCCATCCTTATTGTTGGCGACCAGGACAATTGCGTCACCGACATTGACCTTCATCCCCTTGGCGAGCAATTCCGGGATCAGGATCTCCCCCTGTTTAATCAACCCCTCCTTGTCACCAGCCAACAGCCGGTCGCTCAGCAGGGGGGCAGTTTTGATCTCATCCGTTGGGGTGACAGCATTTAAGCGAATATTGGTGGTCTCGATGAAATTGCTGAACATTGCCCCCAGCCGAATCCGCATGGAATAAGCTTCCACACCATCTTCCTCAGCTAGAACCTGTACGATTTTATCCAGTTGTTTGCCGGTCAAGTTGCGGTTCAGGGGCAAGCTGTCAATGGAGGCCAGATAGCCTTTTTTGTGAATCTGGATATGGCCCAGCATTGAATCGGTGATCTGGCCAACCATCAAGGCTTTGAAAGAGCCCGATACCGAGATGAACAGCAGCACGGAGACCACCCCCAGGGTGATCAACATGGAAGTCAGCAGGGTGCGGCGTTTGTAGCGAAACAGATTGCGAACAGCCAGTTTGAGAATATTAGACATCATCACCTCCCACCATCCATCCCGCTATTTTTCCAGTTATCGTCTCTTGCCTGTGCAAAATTCCATCTTCAAGGGTAAAGATGATCTCGACACTATCGACAATGCGCTGATCGTGGGTAGAAAAGATAAATGTGGTGTTGAACTCATCGCGCATCTGTTTCATGAGATCGATGATTCGGCTGGCCGTTTCACGGTCAAGGTTGGCTGTGGGTTCGTCGGCCAGAACCAGCTCGGCATTGGTAACCAAGGCTCTCGCTATGGCCACCCGCTGCTTTTGGCCACCGGAGATCTGGCTAGGATATTTATCCCCCTGATCAGCCATGCCGACCGCAGCCAGCAGCTCCCTGACCCGTTTTTTACGTTGTTGCCTGGGCCACTCTTGCACCATCTGTAATGGATATTCCACATTTTCAAACACCGTCAATACCGGAATCAGGTTGAAGTCCTGAAAGATAAAGCCGATATGTTCACCGCGAAAACGGGCCGCATCTTCACGGTTCAAGCTGGTGATCTCCTGTCCGGCGACTTGCAGGTGGCCGGAAGTGGGCGGATCAAGACAACCGATCATGTTCAGCAGTGTTGTTTTACCGCTCCCCGAGGGGCCGATAAAGGAAACGAAAGAGGCTGGTTCAATAGTAAAATCGACCCCGCGAATCGCTTCAACCTGAATATCACCGCTGACGTAGGTTTTAACCAATCGTTCTGCAACAACAACGGACATAAACTACCTGCGCTTTCTTGATATTGTATAATCAAAATTGAACTTCAAAAGCAACTATCTGATATTATTAGGGCACCAAGCCTAAACAATAATCAGGATGGCACTAATAAAGCTTAGAAATAAAGTGGATTATACGCTAAAAGAGATTGCAGGTCATGTTGGGCGGCATTATTCGACCATTAGTAGAGTTATTTCTAGTTAGAGATGCTGCAGCATGACCTACCACCTACCCGCCGTGTTCGCAAGATCAGGAGTTTCGCGGCTAAAGCCGCTCCTTGTTACTCTATGAAAATTCGCCCAGAGGGTGTGGGTCTCTATTTGGCTTTATGACAGAACAGGCAGCGGTTAGGATCTGGATGCTCTTTTGAAAATTCCATTCCGGGTTTGCCGTGGCAATCTTTGCAGAATTTTTCTGCTGCCTTTTTCCCTTGTTTTTGGAAGATTTGATAGAATTTTGTGTGTGTTTCATTTTTTGGCAGGTGCGGTGTTGTCTCTTCGGGGGCGGCCCATAGTACTAAAACAACAATGATTCCGATAGCGATAGTTATGATGTCACGTTTGTTCACGGTAGTATATCAATCCTTTAGCGCTCAGTCGCCACGCATGAATACCATATAGATAAAGAAAAACATTATAGCAGCGCCTCCACCGACAAATATAAAAATACCGTCAGAGGATTGTTCTAAATTGGTGTTGCCTGTACTTATGTAAGTAGCCAAGCCAATCAGACCAGTTAAGCTGAGGGTGCAAGTTAGCAGCAGGCGCCATTTTAGCCATAGACAGAGCACCACGAACAGCACTGCTCCAGCTATGAACCACCAGTTGTGTAACAGGTCGAGTTGGTTAATGTAACCGATAACCTCTTTGGTTTGCAAGTGCTGCATCCATTGGGGGATTTGATCCATGTTTGATCCAATCAGCTAGATAGAAGTTAAGGTGTTTTTATTCTTAGGGAAAAGATACCAGTTTGAAGTAGAAATACAAGGAAGAATTTAAGGATGAAGTGACCTGAAAACCTTGACTCGTGGCTGCATTATGCCTATCATCGCAGCGATTTCTAACAAAGTCCGATCATCTCCTGATGTGTAAGTATCTTTACAATATAGATTACACTACATATAAATAGGTTTTCTGTGCAGATAGATTTTTCAGATTGTAGCGTTCCCGGTTGCGGTGACCCTGACGCAGCTATTGGTGTTTTTGATTCTGGTGTCGGTGGCTTAACCGTATTGCAGGAGTTGCGTCGTTTATTGCCGCAGGAAAATTTGATATATCTAGGGGATACTGCTCGGGTGCCTTATGGCACTAAGAGTGCCGAAACAGTACAGAAATATGCTTGTGAAGCGGCAGCTTTTTTAGTTGGTAAACGGGTTAAGATGGTGGTTGTTGCTTGTAACACTGCATCGTCTGTAGCTCTGGATCTGTTACGTGAGCAATTGCCTGTGCCAGTGATCGGTGTTATTGAGCCGGGTGCTAGTGGTGCCATCAGGGTAAGTCGCAGTGGTATTGTTGGTGTTATTGGCACAGAGGGAACTGTTGCCAGTGACGCATATCCTCAGGCGCTGCGTGCATTGAACCCGGAGGTGCAGGTTTATTCGGCTCCATGCCCGCTGTTTGTGCCTTTGGCCGAGGAAGGCTGGGCGCAACATCAGATTGCTGCCTTAGCCGCTCAGGAATATCTAGCCCCATTATTGGCAGCGTCAATTGACACTTTAGTGCTGGGTTGTACCCATTATCCGCTATTGAAGCCAACCCTTAAACAGCTGTTGCCAACAAAGGTAGAATTAGTTGATTCAGCTTGGGAAACGGCACAAATGGTGTGGCAGATATTGCAGGCTGGCGGGATGCTTAATCGTACCAGCTCTGGTGAGTGGCAGTTTTTTGTTACCGATGTGCCACGTCGCTTTGTCCGTGTCGGTGGGGCATTTCTTGGAGCTGATCTGGCGGCTGTGGAGCGGGTAAGACTGGCTTCTGCTTCGGTGTAGAGGTAGTTATGAAAAAGGTGTTCGTGTGGTTGCTGGTGGTGTCGTTGTTGGCTTTTCTTGCCGGCGTAGCGGTGGTATTAAAACCGTTTGGTGATGCCGATGAAACAAAAATATCGCCGAGTGCGGTAACGTTAAACCAGACGGTTGAACCTGAAGTAAAGCGCGAGGTGATCCTTTATTTTGGGGCTTTAAACGCACCGCTATTGGAGCAGGAAATACGCAATGTCGCTGAATGTGACGGCGAACAGGCTTGTATCATGGGGCTGGTGCAGGCGTTGATCTCTGGACCAGAGGTTAAGCCTGAAGCGCAGGTACCGTTGGGACCGGAGCATGTTGCCGTGTTGCCGTCCGAAGCGATGCTGTTGAGCGTTGAAGTAATTGATGAAACGGCGCGTCTTAATTTTAATCAGGCACTTATCAGTCACCATCCCGGAGGTAGCAGCTCTGAGTTGCTGACCGTTCATGCTATTGTGAACACCCTGGCGGCGAATATCCCACATATAAGAGGATTAGAATTGTTGGTGAATGGGGAGCGGATAAATACGTTGCGCGGGCATGTCGATCTGAGCCAACCGGTGATTGCCGATTTTTCTCTGGTGCGCCAGCGAGGTGAAGTTTCGATGGTGGACGCGGTTAACGATAATATTTCAAATAATGATTTCGATGATGGACAGTTGATAGATAACAAACTCCAAAAAAATTATAGGGGAGATAGCATAGAATGAACAGGTTTTTAGCTACCATAAAGCGTGAGGTATTGATACTCGACGGTGCTATGGGGACTATGTTGCAGGCGCGTGGGTTACAGCCGGGTGGATGCCCAGAGTTGATGAATATCGAGGCTCCTGAAGTGGTAGCTGGGGTGCATCGAGAATATGCTGAAGCAGGTGCGCAGATCATTGTTTCAAACACCTTTGGTGGTACGCGCAGCAAACTGAGTCATTACGGTTTAGGGGACAAACTGTATGAGCTTAACGCTCGAGGTATGGAACTGGCGCGCGGTGCACTGTTAAACCCTGAGTGTGATTTTGCTGCTGGCAGTATCGGTCCAACCGGGCGTTTTGTTGAGCCGGTGGGAGACGCAAGTTTTGACGAAATGGTGGATATATTTGGTGAGCAGGTACGTGCTTTGGTCGCCGGTGGCGCTGATATCCTCAGTTGTGAAACATTTATAGATGTGCAGGAGCTAAAAGCCGCAGTTATGGCGTGTCGTGAATTTTCCGATTTGCCGGTTATAGCTATGATGACCTTTGAAGATGGTGGGCGTACGGTGCTTGGAACTCCACCCGAAGCAGCAGCCGTTATTTTTGAAGGGCTTGGTGCTGATGTTGTGGGAACCAATTGTGGTTGTGGTATCGATGGTATGGTCGACCTGGTTGGGCAAATGCGCAAAGTGAGTTCTGTGCCGCTGATCGTTCAGGCTAACGCGGGTTTGCCTGTTTTGGTTGATGGTGTTACCACTTTTCCCGCTTCGCCGAAAGAGATGACCGACCATCATCAACATTTGATTGAACTTGGGGTGCGTGTTATTGGTGGTTGCTGTGGAACAACCCCTGATCATATCCGCGTCATGCGCCAGAAGTTGGATACTTTGGATAAAAGCTGGACGCCACCGCAGCGGCGGGGATATGTGGCTAGCCGTGTCCAGGTGGTAGCCGTCGGGGCAGATGAGCCATGTGCCATAATTGGTGAGCGCATTAATCCCACCGGTAAAAAAGGGTACAGTGCAGAGTTGCGTGAAGGTAAAACTGCCTATATCCGCAGTGAAGCTAAAGAGCAGACTGAGGCTGGGGCAACACTGCTCGATGTCAACTGCGGTGCTCCGGGTGCCGATGAGCCGTTAGCCTTGGAGCGTGCCGTTCATGCCATCAGCGGAGTATGTAATACCCCTTTGGTCCTCGATTCATCCGATTTGGTAGCTCTGGAGCGTGGCTTAAAGGCTGCTGCTGGTAAGGTGCTGGTTAATTCGGTAAACGGTGAAGAGAAAAGCCTCAATAGTGTGTTGCCCTTGGTGAGTAAATATGGAGCGGCGGTTATCGCCTTGACCCTTGATGAGAAGGGGATCCCTAAAACTGTTGCCGGTCGATTGGCAATTGCTGAGCGCATTATCGAGCGTGCTGCTGACCATGGTATCCCTGGGTGCGATATAGTTGTCGACTGTTTGGCCCTAACGGTGTCGGCTGAGCAGGATCAGGCCCTGGAAACTTTGCAGGCAATACGTGAGTTGAGCGCTAGAGGGTTCGCTACGGCTCTTGGTGTCAGTAATATCTCCTTTGGACTGCCTAATCGACCACTGTTGTCGGCTAGTTTTTTCTCCATGGCGTTACAGGCTGGGTTAAGTGCTGCAATTATTAACCCCAAAGAAGCGATGATGATGGGAGCTTTTTACAGTGCTATGGTGATTGTCGGTAAAGACCAGCGGGCGGAAAAATATATCGATAAATACGCAGGCGCTACCTTGCAGATGTCCACAACTGTTGGAGGTGTTGCCACCGAGGCGGACCAAGATAAAGAAGATGACTCTATCCGCGCCCGATTGGCAAGAGCGATAATTAACGGTGATAAGGATGGTGTAGTAGCTCTGGTGGAGCAAGCCCTGGAAGAAGGGTTGCAAGTGTTGGAAATTAGCAATGAAGGGTTGCTGATGGGATTGGAAGAGGTAGGAAAACGTTTCGGTGAAAATCGTATATTTTTGCCCCAAGTGCTATTAAGTGCCGAGACAATGAAAATCGCTTTTGCCCGTTTGAAACAGGAGTTACAGGGCAAAGAGTCTACTTCCTTAGGTAAGATCATGATGGCAACGGTGGAGGGTGATATCCACGATATTGGTAAAAATATTGTCTGCACTTTGCTGGAAAACCATGGTTTTGAGGTGATCGATCTGGGTAAAAATGTTTCCATTGCTACCATCGTGGAACGGGCTTTGGAGCAACAGGTTGATGCTGTGGGGTTGTCGGCTCTTATGACCACCACTTTGCACCAGATGCAGATAACTGTTGATGCTTTGCGTGCAGCTGGTGTTAAGGTGTTTACCATGGTAGGTGGTGCTGTGGTGACACAGGAATACGCTGACGAAATTGGTGCCGACCTCTATGCGGATGATGCTCTAGAGGCGGTATCAAAGATAAAAGAATTGTTGCGACAGGATAAGTAACAACTGCGTAAGCAACTAGTAGACGAACGTTTTTTAGTGGAGGTTGGTGCTATGGTTGGTGGATTCAATCATAATTTCTGTTATAAAGAGCAAACCTTTCATGTGCAAACAGAGGACAGTGGAGTAAAGAAAAGTGAAATTACTACACTTCTCTATAGTGGCGGTACTATCTTGGCTCGGGTAACAACCTCCTACGCAGATATTTTGAAACACAAAAACATGGAAGGTGAAGTTGAAACACGCATGAAAGAACAGCACAAACAGATGATGCGTGATTTGAAAAATGGTTGTCTCGATGATCGACTGGCTACCTCGTCTCCAGCTATGCCAGAGAAGAAGCCAGAAAAGCGGAAGCTGGTGAGCAAGAAAACGGATTTAGAGGATTTGATTGTGGCGTATTTAAGCGCTGGAAGGTAGCCGCTGAATTAATCAGCTAAAGGATCGCTGTGTTTAAACAAAGTTTGCTTGTTCGTATAGTTGTGATGAATGTTTTGCTGTTAACGGTAGGGATTGGGGTGTTTACTACATTTCACTACAGGCGTGATCGGCGAAATATGATTGAAGTTACTACCGAAGGTGCCGAGATTCTTATGGCTACCATAGAAAACGCGATCTTCAATTCCAAATGTAAGGGCGATCCAGAAAAACTGCAAAAAAAATTGCAGATGATGTCGCAAATTTTTTCCGAGGGAGGAGAAGAGCAGCTGAGCGTTGTTAAGCCCATTGAATCCAAGCCGCTGTGCCTCATATGTCACAATACTGAACACGAAGTGCTGGGTGTGTTGAATCTCAATTATTCCATGCGAGGTACAACAGTAAAACTTGCGCAGTCGTCACGTTGTTTTATTCTGTCGATGATTTTCATAACTCTGCTGTTGTCAATTGGGGTGTCGATTATTCTGTTACGTTTTGTCCGTAACCCCATCCAATTAATGACTCGGCGGATGGCGTTAGTGGAGGCCGGCGATTTGAGCGTACGCATGCAGCCTAAGCATCATGATGAGATAGGTTCTTTGATGCGCAGTTTTAATTCCATGGTAGAGAAAGTTGAAACGACCAAAAAAGAGTTGGAGCATGTCCATTTTCGCCAACTAGAACAGGCAGATCGTCTGGCTTCGATCGGTGAGATGGCAACCGGTATGGCTCACGAGATCAAAAACCCGCTGGCGGGAATCAGTGGTGCTGTAACGGTGTTGGCTGACGATTTTCCCCCCGATGATGAGCGGCGACAGGTTGTGCATGATATTTTGGCACAGATTGCACGTTTGAACAAAACTGCTACCGATCTGCTGAACTTTGGACGTCCTGGTTTGCCGCAGTGTGATTATTTGGATATTAACGAAGTAATTAAAGAAACTTTGTTTTTTGTTGCCCAACATCCAGAGGCGAAGAGCGTTCATCAAACAACAGAACTGATGGCTGAACTCCCTTGTGTGTGGGCTGATCGGAAGCAGGTGCAGCAGATATTGTTAAATATAATTATCAACGCGTTGCAGGCCATGTCAGGTGAAGGCCGCCTTCTGATACAGACCGATGCGCATTCTGAACGGGAGGGTCAGCGCTATGTGCGCATCACGATTACCGATACTGGTGGTGGTTTTTCCGCAGAGCAGGGGGGCAAGATATTTACCCCATTTTTTACTACCAAGAATCAGGGTACCGGTCTTGGTCTGGCTATATGCAAACAATTAGTAGAACAAAATAACGGCTTTATCTCTTTTTCTAGTGAATCTGGGAAGGGAACTACTTTTGCCATTTTATTACCGATGGTTGAGCCGCCCACGATGCAGCATAAGGGGGAAAGCGATGAATAACTACCGCGTGTTGGTTGTAGATGATGAGCATTTGATCCGTTGGTCTTTGGATCAGCATCTGAAAAAGCAGGGTTATATCGTGCAACTTGCAACTTCAGGGGAAGAAGCGGTTGAGTTTGTACAGAGGGAATCTCCGGATCTGGTATTGCTTGATATCCAGTTGCCAGGGATGGATGGGATTGAAACTTTGACGCGGATAAAAGAGATGGATAGTTTTATCAGCGTTATCATGATCACCGCTTTAGGTGTTCTTGAAACTGCGGTCAAAGCGATGCAACTTGGCGCCTATGACTATATTAATAAGCCATTTAATCTTGATGAACTCTCTGTGGTTATGCGCAAAGCGTTGGAAACTCAATCTTTGAAAAAAGAGGTTGAGCATCTGCGTAATGAAAAGAAACGCACCCAGCCTCAGACAAAAATAGTGGCTCAGAGTGAGCACATGACTAATGTGATGAGTATGGTGACCAAGGTTGCTAAAAGTGATGCAGCAACGGTGCTGGTGCAGGGGGAAAGTGGCACCGGTAAAGAGTTGGTTGCGCGGGCGCTCCATTATGATAGTAATCGTAGGGAACAGCCATTTATGGCGATCAATTGTGCCGCAGTACCGGAAACATTGCTGGAAAGCGAGTTGATGGGGCACGAAAAAGGTGCTTTTACCGATGCCAAAGTTCAGAAGAAGGGGTTGTTTGAGATGGCAAATCGGGGCACGGTTTTTCTTGATGAAATTGGCGATATGCCCATGGGAACACAGGCGAAATTGCTGCGTGTTCTTGAAGAGCGCTCGTTCCGGCGTATTGGTGGCACCAAGGATATCCATGTTGATATCCGTATCGTTGCAGCTACCAACAAGGAACTGCTCAAAGCGATAGAGGATGGCGTTTTTCGCAAGGATCTGTACTACCGTATACAGGTTATCCCCATCTATTTGCCACCGCTGCGTGAGCGTGGTGACGATATCCTCCCTTTAGCCTATCACTTTGTAAATTATTTCAATCGTGAGTTTGGTAAAGACGTTAAAGGTTTTTCCCGCGCAGCCGAGAAATATCTGCTCGATTATAGTTGGCCGGGGAATATTCGTGAGTTGCGCAACGTCATAGAGCGCGCTGTGATTCTTGAAAGTGGTGATATTCTCAAGCTGGAGATGTTTCCATGCGAGGCGGCTAATCAGCCAGAAGAAACTCCTTGCGATGGTATTCGCATACCGCCGGAGGGGATTGATATCGAGGTGGTGGAGAAAGAGTTGATACAGCAGGCGTTAACCATGAGTAGTGGTAATCAATCGCAGGCTGCACGCAAGTTGCATCTTGGTATCGATGCATTTCGCTATCGCATGAAGAAATTTGGTCTGCTGTAGATCTTACTACTGCCATCTTCGTAGTTCGATAGTATAACTTCTAGCCATAATGGAATATCATGTCCAAACGTCAGCGACTGTTTCTTATTGACGGTTCGTCCTATATTTATCGTGCTTATTATGCGATACGCCACCTGTCAAATTCCCGTGGTTTAGCATGCAATGCGGTGCTCGGCTTTACCAAAATGTTGCTCAAGGTTATGCGTGAGCACCAACCCGACCAGTTGGTGGTGGTGTTTGATGCCAAAGGATCAACATTTCGTAAAGATATTTATCCTGAATACAAAGCTAATCGCGCTAAGATGCCAGAAGATCTGGTGCCGCAAATTCCCTATATCAAACAGATAGTTAGCGCTTTAAATATTGCCAGCATTGAGCAGCAGGGTTTTGAAGCAGATGATATTATTGCCACGTTGGCTCGCCAGAAAGCTGCCCACGGCTGCGATGTTGTAATTGTTACTGGCGACAAAGATTTAATGCAGGTGGTTAGCGAGCGAGTACAATTGCTCGATACCATGAAGGATAAGATTTCCGGTTTGGATGAGGTGAAGAAGCGGTTTGGCGGCACACCTGACAAGGTGATTGAGGTGCAGGCTCTTGCTGGTGACAGCTCCGACAATGTTCCTGGTGTACCCGGTATCGGCAGGCGCGGTTGTCGCGCACACTTGTTACTCTTGTTGACGATATGGATTTGCCCGTTGATGATGCAACTTTTACCATTAGAGAACCAAATAATGAACAGTTGGCAACACTGTTCAAAGAGCTTGAATTTACACAGCTATATAACGAATTTGCAGTACCGGTTCCCAAAGGTAACAAAGTTGGAGAATATTCCTGTGTAACCAGTGAGGAGCAACTGCATGAACTGGTTGAGGAGTTGTCGACTGCCGATTACATAAGTTTGGATACTGAAACTACTTCATTGAAGCCCGTGGAGGCTGATCTGGTCGGACTCTCTTTTTCTACCCATGCTGGCAAAGGGTGGTATGTCCCTGTGGGTCATGTGGGTGCTGGTGCCGAGGAACAGTTAGCTTGTGACTTGGTGCTGTATACCCTGCGACCGCTTTTAGAAAATAGTGTTTATCCAAAAGTGGGACAAAATATAAAATACGATGCGCTGGTGCTGCGCCGTGCCGGAATTGAGTTAGCTGGTATTGTTGCCGATACCATGTTGATTTCATATTTGTTGCACCCAGCCTCGCGTTCCCATGGTTTGGATAGTATGGCCGCCAAGTATCTGAACCACCAGATGATTAGCTATTCTGAGGTTACTGGTTCAGGAAAAAAACAGATCAGTTTTGCTGAAGTTGCCATAGATGTAGCGACACGATATGCTGCTGAAGATGCTGATATTACCCTGCAACTGTTTCAGATGTTCTGGCCACAACTGGATGGCGAATTACGCCAGCTGTTTGAAACAGTTGAGATGCCGCTGTTGTCGGTGTTGATCGATATGGAGTGGTGTGGGGTTGCCCTTGATTGTCAAAAGCTTAAGGCTATCAGTGCTGATTTCGGTGGAAAACTGGCAACACTTGAATTGAAAATTTATGCCGCAGCTGGTGGTGAATTCAATATAAATTCTCCTAAACAATTAGGCGAGGTGCTATTTAATAAGTTGGGTTTGCCGCATGGTAAAAAGACCAAGACCGGGTGGTCAACGGCGGTGGATGTGTTGCAGAAGCTTGCACCTGAACATGAGATTATAGATCTGGTACTTGAGTATCGCTCTTTGGCTAAATTGAAAAGTACATACAGCGATACCTTGCCCCGGCTGATAGATCCAATCAGCGGACGAATTCATACATCGTTCAATCAAGCGGTTACCGCAACGGGGCGTTTATCCTCCAGCGACCCGAATTTGCAGAATATCCCAATTCGCACAGCCGCTGGACGGGCGATTCGTGAGGCATTTATCCCAGCAACGGGACACCTGTTGTTGGCTGCAGATTATTCACAGATAGAACTGCGGGTGCTGGCCCATTTGGCAGATGAACCGGTTTTGCAGCAGAGCTTTCGTAATAATGAAGATATTCATCGGCGTACCGCTAGTGAAATATTCAATGTCTTTCCCGAGATGGTGACCGATGAGATGCGTCGGCGCGCCAAAACCATCAATTTTGCTGTTCTTTATGGGATGGGAGCGTTCAGTTTGGCGAAGGAACTAGAGATTGGCAGCAAAGAGGCAAAACAGTATATCGAAAGCTATTTTGCCCGCTATCCGCAGATTAATAATTTTATCGAATCGTGTAGAAGTCAGGCTCGGTCTGAGTTGTATGTAACAACTATTCTCGGCCGACACTGCGCTGTCCCGGATATTAAAAGTAAAAACGGGCAAATTCGTAGTTATGCTGAGCGCAACGCTGTTAATTATCCGGTTCAGGGTTCAGCGGCAGATATAATAAAGGTGGCTATGATCAACGTTTATCGTCGCTTGCAACAGGAGGATCTGAAAACTAAAATGGTGCTGCAGGTGCATGATGAATTGGTTTTCGATGTGCCCCGGTCTGAGTTAGAGCAAGTGAAGAAGTTGGTTGAAATAGAGATGGAACAGGCTGTAGCGTTGCTGGTTCCTTTAGTAGTATCTATGGGGTGGGGAACTAACTGGTGTGAGGCGCACTGAATATTGTGTAATAAATTAATGTTTCTTGCCTCTGTTCTGGGTTATACTAAAAAAACTTTATCTAAAAATAGGCGTTTTTCTGGTTGTTTATCCGTTTGGCTTTTAGTCAGTGATTCATATGGGGGTGAGCTGCTCCGGTAGCCGGGGTGGGGCACAAAAAGTTTTTAAGGAGGGGAATATGATCAAAGAAGTAGGTTTTATCGGCTTAGGTACGGTTGGTAAATTTATGGCAATCAACCTGCTCAAAGGTAACTATAATCTGACGGTTTTTGATGATGACCCAGAGGTTGTCACGCTCTTGGTTGAAAAGGGGGCAAAGGCAGCCAACTCTGCAATAGAAGCGGCACAGGGCAAAGATCTGGTTATGGCGGTATTGCCCGATGAACAAGGTTTACGTGAGGCCCTGTCAACAAATGGGCAGCTTTTTGCTGGTATCACTCCAGGAACTATCCTCTGTGATTTTGGTACCCATGCTTTAGATGTCACCAAAGATATGGCGCAGGAAGCGGCGCGCAGGAAATTGTTGTTTCTTGATGCTCCCCTATGGGGGACCAAGGAGCATGCCGCGCATGGATTGCTGACTATCTTGGTTGGTGGTGATAATTCGGTAATGAGCCGCTGCCGTGAGATTTTGTCGCTGGTTGGTCTGAATATCCTCCACGTTGGCGATGTCGGTGATGCTACTAAAATGAAATTTGTTGTAACTCTAGTGCAAGCCCAGTTGATTGAGGCATTATCCGAGGGGCTGGTTTTGGGAGATCACCTTGGGTTTACCAATGATCAAATTCTTGATGTTCTAGATGCTGGAGGTGTTGCATCACCACTGTTGCACAAAAAAGGGCGCAGCATGGCTCGGGGCGATTTTACCCGTAATCTGGCTCTTAAATATGTATATGAGGGGCTGCGTAAGGTTAAACACGCTGCTGATATTACCGGAACCCGTCTGCCTGGTTTGGACGCAACCCTTGGTGTGTACTCTGAGGCAGTAGAAGATGGGCGCGGCGAAGAAGATTTTTCAGCCATTATAAAGGTACTACGTAAGTAAACAGCAAAAAATGTTGGGGAATAAAAGGAGAGCAGATAAACATGCTCTCCTTTTTCTATTTCAAAAATGCGCTGCATCCAGAAAGGTGGTTCTATGTACAAAATCATTCTGCCCTTGCTGATGTGTTGTTTTGTTCTTCTGCCTCCAGCAATAGGAGCTGATGATGCCGGCAACTCTAAGCCTGTTCCAGATCCTGTTTCATATGAACTAGCCTCTCCCCGGGCTACTATGACCACTTTTCTGCATGCCATGGATACTGCTTTGGCTGCCACGGGCAGAGACTTTAACCATGCCATGCAAACCATGGATCTTTCCGAGATCAACCCTCTTATCCGTCAACAAAAAGGGGAAGAACTAGCGCGGATATTGCTTACTATCATGCGCCGAACGCGTACCATTGAGCTGGAAGCCATTCCTGATCGTACCACTGGGGCACCCTATCTGTTTAAGGAATATTCACGCGGTCGCATCGAGATTGTGAGGCAAACCGATGGTCGCTGGCTTTTCAGTAGTACCTCTGTGCGAGATCTGCCGCAGATTTTAGCTCTATTCCCTGAGGCTAAAAGCCAGAAGGATCAACAGTTACAAGAACAGGTTCTGCCATTCAATATGAAGCTACGCCAGGCTATGCCTGTAATTTTACAACAAAAGTTACTCCTGGAGTATTGGCAGTGGCTGGGTATTTTTCTGGCCATTGTTCTGGGTTTAATTGCCGATAAAATTGTTGTTCGTATTTTGCGGAGCTTTATTGGGTTTTGGAAACGGCGACACAGCGCATATAGTCAGATTGATCCCTCATTGCTGCGTCCGTTAGGTCTCATAGCTATGGCTTTGGTGTGGTGGGCAGGTATGTATCCACTGGGTCTGCCGGATGCTGCCTTGTTAGTTCTTATTGTGCCCATAAAGGTTTTGGTCGGCGTGGCAGGGATATGGAGCGCTTTTCGCCTTATTGATGTAGTGAACGATCTGCTAACACTGAAAGCTGAACAGACGGAAAATCGTTTCGATGACCTGTTAGTCCCTTTGTTGCGTAAGAGTTTAAAGCTTTTTGTGTCCGTGGTGGGTGTTGTTTTTGTTGCCGACAATTTGAATGTTGACGTCACTAGTCTGCTAGCAGGTTTGGGACTAGGTGGTTTAGCCTTTGCTTTGGCGGCCAAGGATATGATCGGCAACCTTTTTGGTTCTGTAACTGTGGTTATGGATCGACCATTCCACATTGGTGACTGGGTGGTTATTGGCGATGTGGAAGGTACTGTGGAAAATGTCGGGTTTCGCAGCACTCGCATCCGCACTTTTTATAACTCTTTGGTAAGTCTGCCTAATGCACAGCTAACCACCACAAAAATTGACAATATGGGGGCGCGAAAATATCGTCGTATGAAGACGTTACTTAACCTCACATACGACACTCCACCTGAGCGCATAGAGGCTTTTTGCGCTGGGATTCGAAAACTGGTGCAATTGCATCCATATATGCGTAAAGATTATTACCACGTTTACTTGAATCAGTTTGGCGCTGCTTCTGTAGATATTTTAGTTTACGTTTTTTGGCAGACCCCTGATTGGGGTACAGAGTTGCAGGAGCGGCACAGATTT
>NBLX01000079.1 GCA_002084705.1 Desulfobacteraceae bacterium 4572_35.1 | reverse complement strand
CCAGACAAGGTTGAAACAGGCTTACGCTGCTCGGCATGATCAAATAGAAATTCTTCCAGATACCCAGTTTTATGGCGTTTCGTTCCAGCCACGGTAACCCAGTCACCCTCACCCAGCACCTCGGCGACCTGTAGATCTGGATCAAGGCCACTGCGTTGTTGATCGATGTAACCAATGTTGGTTTTACGCCCGACAGTGATCTTCCCAGCTACCAGCGGCACCTGGCCAAGCACTGTTTTCAGCAATGTAGATTTACCGCTACCGTTTGGACCAAGGATGCCCAAGCGCTCTCCCGGCCGCAACATTAAAGACAAACCTTCAATCAGGCACAAATCACCAGCCTGTAAGGTCACGTCTTCTAGCTCAAGAATAGTTCCACCGAGTTTTTGTTCAGCCGAAAATTGCAAATTGAGTTCATTGCGATCCGGACCTTTTTTTTGCTCCCGAAGTTTATCAACGCGACCAATACGTGCTTTTTGTTTAGTGCTTCGAGCTTTTGCTCCACGATGCAACCAAGCTTCCTCACGACGCAATAAATTTAATAACCGTGTTTGCTGTGTTTGATCTGTCTGCAACTGCTGACGTTTCTGCTCCAGATAATTACTGTAATTACCCGTAAAAACAGACAGTACACCATTTTCCAGTTCAAACATTCGATTGACCACCCTGTCGAGAAAATAACGGTCGTGGGTAACTAGAACAACAGCCCCTGGATAACCGATCAATTCCTCCTCCAACCAACTAATACTTTGTGCATCTAGATGGTTAGTCGGTTCATCAAGCAACAACAAATCTGGCTGGCTAAGTAATGCCCCAGCTAACGCTACCCTCTTGCACTGCCCACCCGACAATTGCGAGATCGGCTGGTGCATCTGCACAATCCCCAAGCGGGAGCCCAAATCAGCAATACGGTGATCAATATTCCAACCATGATGTTGATCGAACCATTCTTGCAATTGTTGCTGCTCATTCAATAACAGCTCAGCGTTCCCATCTGCCGCAGCCAAAGCTGCGCACACCTCTTCATAACGCTCTTTTTTACTATGCAGATCCGGCAATGCGCGTTGAAGAAACTGCTGAGCAGTCAAGCTGCCATCAAGTTGGGGCTGCTGTGCCAGATATACAACACTGGCACCACGCTTTTTAGCAACCGAGCCATTATCCGCATCATCTAAGGCAGCAACAATTCTAAGTAAAGTTGACTTGCCACAACCATTGCGGCCAATCAAACCCACCTTCTCTTTTTCATCAACAGCAAAAGTAACTTCACCAAGTAATTGTCGCGCACCATAGTGTTTTGCCAACGCCGAAACATCTATAACATTCATATAACAAAATCGTTTCTAATGGATTTCACCAAACTACAAAGTAGCGATATCACCAATAGGGCATTATCTCTTAAATTTAAATTGACCTTCTATATTCTGACCTTCTATATTCCATAGGCACAAACAATGGACTAATTAAGCTCAACAAACTACGGGTGACTTTTTTCAACATGCCAATTCCCGCTCACACAACAATAAGCGAAAAATTTACCAAAATAGTTATGCTTACCTGTGCCAGTATTATTTCTCTAATGCTGGTCGTGGCAATAATCACCCAAGGTTTAAGCCTACGCAATGCCATGATCGATAAAATAACCACATTGGCAAATATTATCGGAGAAAACAGCAAAGAAAGTCTCAGTTTAAAAAGAAAATACAAGGCCACGCCAATACTAGCCACCTTAAGCACAGAACCAACTATACAAACTGCTTATATTTTTGACGCAAATAATAAATTATTTGCCCAATACATTAACAGCAATTACAATTTTGCCAATATCTTACAGCAACATGCCTTCGATTCAAATACACTGTTAAATGCGATAAAAAAACGGAAAACAATTCATCATTTTACCATTAATAATTTGTGCTTATATTGCCCAATTTTCACTAACGGTAGACACCTCGGAACAATCTACTTGCAAACTGGGCTGTATACTATCATAAGTAATCTTCTATGGTTGACAGTTGTAGCTATTATTATGCTAGCCATTACACTTTGGATAGCATTTCTGCTAACAGCCAAACTGAAACCTCTCATTACAGATCCGCTGCAACAACTTGTAGCTCGAATGAAAACTGCCACAAAAGACAAAGTTTACGCAACCAATAATAACCCGATACAAAATAATGATATTATAGAGATAGCGGAGCTACAAGCTGGCTTTGACGAAATGATCTTTCAAATCAATCAACGCCAGAACGCTCTGCATGAGCACTCAAAATTACTTGAAAAACAGGTACTAAAACGCACCCTTGATCTACAGCAAAGTAACAATGAACTGAGGAAAACCATAGCTGAACTTGATATCGCCCGCAAGAAAGCGCTCGAAGCCAGCCAGGCTAAATCAAGGTTTTTAGCCAACATGAGCCACGAAATACGCACCCCAATGATAGGGGTACTGGGGATGGCGGAGTTACTACTAAACAAAACTACCGACAGCTACCAGCGAGAGCTGACTAACACCATTCTTAACTCAGGAGAATCTTTGCTGACATTACTAAACGATCTGCTCGACATATCCAAAATTGAAGCTGGAAAACTAGAATTGGAATACAACAAATTTAATCCAGTGGAAACTCTGGAGAACGCTGTTGAGCTGTTAGCTGACAACGCATACAATAAAGGTTTGGAATTGACAACAATACCATCACCTTTTATACCTGAATTTCTATTTGGTGACTCAGCCAGGCTACGACAAATCATCATCAATCTGGTATCAAATGCAATAAAGTTCACCTCTAAGGGGAAAATATCTGTTTCCATGGGCAGCAAGAGCGTCGATAAAGTAAATATAGCGCTTGAAATAACCGTTTGTGACAGCGGAATTGGCATTAATGAGCAAGCTAAGAAAAAGATTTTTTCTGCCTTCACCCAGGCAGATGTATCTACAACTCGCAACTACGGTGGAACAGGGTTGGGATTAACCATAGTAAAACAACTGGTAGAATTAATGAGCGGGACTATCAGGGTAAAAAGCAAGCATCAACACGGCAGTTGTTTTACCGTCAACATCCCTTTTCCGATAGACAACACCACAACTAATAGCAATGGTAACGGGCAACAGACAATTTTCAAACGAGCATTGATCGCAACAAATAATTCCGACCTGGAACAATTACTGCGCCAACACATTACCGTGCTCGGTATAACATGCGAAACGATCAAATCAACTTTTGCCCTACAACAAAAATTGGGCAACTCCGCAGACTCTTCAGACATAGTGTTCTTAGATTTATCCTTACCAGATGGGGGGATGGACTCGCTCATAACCCAACGTAAAAAAAGGAGAAATACCAGTCAGAATCAGCAATTTAAACCGGATACTTACAACAACAACAACAACAACAACAACAACAACAACAACAACAACAACAACAACAACAAAACCAGACGACTCCACCGTTGAAAAAAGCAAAGCCATTAAAAACATTAATCATACAACAGGTTCCAACATTCTACTCGCAGAAGACAACCAAACCAACCAGCGCTTGGTTCAATTGATTTTAAAATCACACAAATATCACTTAACAATTGTCAGCAATGGTAAACAAGCGGTAGACGCGGTAAAAAACAACAGGTTTGACCTGATCCTCATGGACTGCCAAATGCCAACAATGGACGGTTATGAAGCAACAAAAATCATCCGAAAAACCCACTCAACCCCAATAATAGCCTTAACTGCCCACGCCAACGATGAAAACATTGAAGAATGTCTTGCCGCCGGAATGAACAGCTATTTATGTAAACCATATCGTCAAGCGCAATTAGTACAGATAGTAGAAAAATTCCTGGGAAAACCTGAGCCGGACGAAACTTAAGTAAATGGATAATACACAGAACAATACCGCACTAAAAAAACGCTGGTTAATCTACACAGCCATATATCTAATCCTGCCGACAATCCTGTTGGTATTAATATTCAATCTTAAACCGCATAACTCCAGCACAATCAACACTGTTTTCATTGATAAAGAAAATAACACTCTTGTTGTTAACGGTAAAAATTTTACCAGCAACATATCGGCCATAATCACCCCCAACATACAAAAACAAGGGACAATACTGAGTTCGCGCTACACTTGGGGACAGCCCTTCGATTTAGGTTTGCAAAAAAATCATCTTTGGATCGCTAACGGCAACAATGGTCTACTGTCATATAACATTAAGGATCCGGATAATCCTTTTCTTGAGGGAGCCCTATCCATAAAAGCAAGAACATGGAAAATGGATATAAATGGCGATAAAGCATTCATCGCTGGGGGGAATTGTGGTTTATTCGGAATAGATATCAGTAACCCGACAATGCCAGTACTGAAATTCAACAATTATACGGATAAAGTGATCCTGGCTGTTGCCAATTACGGCAACCTGACAGTTATAGGAACCGCCAAAAGTGGTCTGATTTTTTTGGACACCCATGATATGAGCAATCCTCAACAATTGGCAATCTTGCCCGTTAACGGATCTATACAAGCCATTACCATTTACAAAAATCGGGTTTATGCAGCGGGGTCAAAACACCAAAAAGGGTTCCTCCATGTCATTGATATCAGCCAACAACATTTCAAAAAAACAACCGGCGTCAAGCTGCCATACAGCGCATGGGATTGTGCCATCACAGGATCAAAGTTACTCCTGGCACTAGGTAACCATGGAGTATATTCGCTGGACATTTCCTCACCAGATAAAATAACAGCGGCTATCCACAGCACAATTCAACATCGCAGCTTCGGCTTAGATATAAACGGAAACAACCTTCTCGTCTCCAGTGCAACAGATCGTCTTTATCTCTACAAAATCAACAACACATTTAAGCTTGCTGCCACCTTCATCCTCCCCAACAGTTGTCGCAATGCATGCAGCTACAAAAATCTAATTTTTTCTACCATAGGCAATTCAGGGTTTGCCATTATCAATTCAGCAAGTAGCGGTCACATCCATAGAGCTAACATCCCCCTGCCTGCGTTAAAAATACAAACTGCCGACATTATCAACAACGGAAAAGAGATATGCGTCAAAAACGACACCACTCTTTATCTGTTAAAAAAATCCCCGTCCGGAGATATCCAACTATACGATTCACTAGATTTACATCAAAAAATCAAATACTTCAACATGGACAGTGCTTATGTGTACCTCGTATTAAAAAACAATGAACTACACATTCTCAGCCTTGACCCACTAGAACAACAACGGACACAAAGTATCCTAAGTTTCAACAATGCAATTCATTCTATTGCCGTCGACAACAATCATCTGTATCTAGCTCAAGCAAAGGCAAAATTGACAAAGGTGATACTTGACAACATCACCCTACCCCAAATAGCCACAATACCACTCATTACAAACCTTCTAGCACAGATATTTGTGGCAAACAATTTACTATATATTGCAGCACCGCCAAATAATTTTGAAATTTATCGATTGAACACCAATGAAGAACCTACACTACAAGGAAAACTACATATACCGCTGCCAGCACAAATACGCATGATATCAACTTCATTAGCTATACACAACAGATACGCATTTGTGGCTGAAGGTAAGCATGGAATCTTCAGTTTTGACATTAGCAACAGTGGCAAACCCGAACTATGCAGTTCGCTATGGATTGAAGGTTTTTGCAAAAGAATAATTACCGGGGGTAATTACGCGTATGTAACAACCAGCCTTGGTTGCGTAATTATGGTCGACATAAGTGATCCCGCAAAAATGCGGGTAATTGGTAAGCTTCCAGCAACCCAAGCAGTATCTATGCTGAAGGGGGAACTATTAGAACTACAGGATGATGGAATAGTGCGCGCCAATCCACCCCATCCTCTTGCAATTATAAACAACAATGACCATTCAGTAGTTTTTGACCTGCCGAAATCGGAACAAAATAGTTCCTTCGATTTACAAATTGCAACCGGCAATACGGAAAAAGAGCTAACTATTTACCAAAACTTGTTGCATTATTCTCCGCAACAGGGGTGGGAGGTCACTAGAAAAATATCGGAGTAAACAATCAGGATCAGAACCGATATTCCATCCCGACCCACAGCTGCCGCCCCATCTCATATTCACCTTCGCTACCGGTATATAATTTGCGGTTAAACACGTTGGTCACGTCGGCGGTAATAGTTAATGCTTGCGTATCAGTTGCTGAACACGTCCATTCAAGTTTCCAGTCAAATGTGGTGGCACTAGGGTAAGAAACATCATCGTAGATATCAATTTTTGTTCCATTAGAAAGTTTGTAGTTTTTCCTGGTATCTCTTATCGCTTCATAACCACTACGGTAACGGGTGATATTGGTAAAGGAAAAACCATAAGGCAACGTTATGCAATAGATAAAATTTGCACTCCATTCACGGTTGTAATCCGCACGGGGCAAATTGATTTTATAAGTTGTATGACCATTATACCAAACCAACTCGTCCAGATCTTCAGGTTCCAGGTTATAGTTGTAATCCTCATTACTCGATTCACTGTCCTGCCAAGTAGCATCAACAAGCAGGTAATGTTTCTGCCACTGGCGTTCCCACGATAAAGTTACTTCCTTGTGACGACTTTCACCGAAGTTGCTCCATTCGGAGTATACATAACCATCTTCATCCTTATCTAAAATATTGAGAGCCAATTGGTCTTCGCCATTACGATCAATGTAGCAAAGGTTTAAACGCCCACCAAACAGATCCTGCTCCAGTGCCACACTCCACTCATCTACCTTTGGTGTTTTAAGATCTGAAATACGTGTTACCGGTACAATTTTACGAATTTTTTCTCCCCATGCTTCTGGCACACCGTCTGCGTCAAGCTTTCTAAAAGATCCCTCCCCTCGGTAATTAACATACAAAGGCCGTTCCGAAGCCAAGGCATGGGTAAACAAGGTTTTACCATAATATCGATTGACCCCAGCGCTGAGAATAGAGGATCCATCGCCAAACAGATCAATGAACACGCCGTTGCGAAATGCATAATCCATATTTTTATTAAAATCATTGTAGGACAGATTGATACCGGGGCGTAAAGTAAGTCGCTTCCAACTCAAACTATCTTCTAGATACGCGGAACAA
This sequence comes from Desulfobacteraceae bacterium 4572_35.1, assembly GCA_002084705.1. Classification (GTDB taxonomy): domain Bacteria; phylum Desulfobacterota; class Desulfuromonadia; order Desulfuromonadales; family Desulfuromonadaceae; genus Desulfuromonas. The sequence goes on along the minus strand of NBLX01000079.1, from coordinate 4,217 downwards.
GAAGTCAATTCAGCATCGGCAGAATATTCAGGATAAACTGTCTTGTAGGCAGCAAACTGTTCACCAGCAATACAATCAAGACTGCCATCAGAGCAAACTACGCTCTCATTCTCAGACCAAAAGCTATAATTCGTTGCCGTTTCTGTTCTATCTTCATCGCCCTTAATTCGCTCTACAGCAATACCACCAATCAATTTATTGTGCAAAAACCAGGTCTTGAACGGCTCAAATGTAAGGTGAGTCGCAACCGTGAAGGTATTTTGTCCCTTTTCTATGTCTCCATACCCCCCCTTTTTACTATATTTTTCACCCCAATTAACAGATGCTGTAGTACTATAATTAAAACAATTTTGTGGTGCAATTCGGTTATTAACACTCTGTTTCCAGCTCACAACAAACTCAATTTTGACAAATAAAAGTTGCTGTTCTAAATTGGCATTCAAACTCCAACCACCACCTTCAATCGTATAACCACTTTCTTTGAACCCATCACGAAAATATTTCCCTTCATAAGGGGTTGAAAGAAAATGAAGACCAATTTTAGTTTTATCACTAGGACGATAAATATATTTAGCAAAAAAATTGTCCATCTTGCGATACTGCACCTCTTCTTCACCAAAATTTTGCAATGGAATTTTAGAATATGTTTTTGAATAAGATAACAAAACACCCATGGTGTCAGACAGAGGGACATTAACTAAGCCACTGCCATAGTATTTACGAAATTCAGGTTGCCGATCAGCATCAGTTGAATCAGCAAAATCTTCTTCTTCATCTCGGTCAACATGAAAACTTGTCCACTGCGACCTTGTTGTTCGTCCTGAAATTTTCCCAGAAAATTTAGTAGCTGGATCTATGGTAGCAACATCTATTACCCCACCAGAAAAACCGTTATAGCGGGCAGAGATATTGCTGCGATAAATAGAGATAGTATCTATAAGTGCAGTGTCGAGAAATTGTTCCTGTGAATGTCCGGGAACCAAAGAACTATTGGTTGTCGTTTTATAGGTAGGATCTAACAAACTATTATTCCCCACCCCGTCAATCATGAAATTATTCTCGTATACCCGTCCCCCGGAGATAGATATCTCCGCCGGTAGAATTTCGCCACCTGTTAACGATGAATTTTGTGTTTCGCCAAATTGAATGCCGGGAAGCACTTTGAGCAGGTCAGTAATGGCACCATCACCTTGTGGTAAAGCCTGGAGAGTTTCTCGATTGAGAACTGAAACGCCGGATTTTGTTACATCAGAAGTGTCAACAACAGTGATCTCCGGCAGAGTATTGCCAGTTATCGGTGTGTCTATTGCCCATAAATGGACAGGGCAGCAGAGAAACAACATAATAACAATAGAACATCGCATCGCAATTTTCCCCTCAAAAATATCATTTGGGGCATACACTCTCATTTATGGAATAGCGACACAAGTTAAATTACTCAAAAAAACAACAGGTTACACACCCAGCGTCACTCTAGGAGTTCGAATTTACCACTTTTTGGAGAATATGCCGACATGGTGCCAGCGTTGAGGTTGAAATACCAACCATGCAATGACAGAGAACCATTTTCAACCCGCTTTTTAATACATGGGAAACTCATCATATTCTCCAAAGAGAGTAATATGACTGCTTTTTCACACGCTTTAGCCTGTAACGCAGGTGATTTGTCTGGCAACTGCTGCAAAATTTTTTCTTTCACCCCGCTAGCGACACTTACCCATTTGCCGATAAAAGAGCTTTCCTCACAATAGTCATCGCACTCCATCAACCACTTAATGCCACCACAGTTGGAGTGCCCCATGACAATAATGTCATCAACCTCCAAATGGCGCACAGCATACTCTAGTGCGGCACTTACACCATGATAACTTGCATCACGCTCGTATGGTGGCACAAGATTGGCGACGTTACGCACTACAAACAGTTCACCTGGAGCACAGTCGGTAATAATAGCCGGATCAACCCTAGAATCACTACAGCCAATGAGCATAACTTTTGGACTCTGTCCATGTTTCAAACTGTTAAATAATGAAGCATCTGTCTCTATCCACTGATCCTGAAAACGTTTAAAACCTGTTATAAACTCTTTAATATCCTTCATCATTAACTCCAAAAAATTAATTATAAGCCAACTTAAACTAGGCAACTGCCTGCGGCAGCCGTATTCGCTGTACGGCAATAAACGAAATCATACTCATCAAGGCACCGGCTACAAACGGGATACGATGGTCTATCATCCATAACGCCCCGCCAATCACAGGCATAATTACCGCCACTACATGATTAATAGTAAAAGCCACCGCCATACTAGGAGCAATATCCCGTGGGTCGGCTACCTTTTGAAAGTAGGTACGAATAGCAATGGCAAAATTAAAAAAGATATGGTCAAGCACATACAATACCATCACTAAAAACAGAGAGTTTACACAGGCATAGCCAAGAAAAATGGCAACAAGAGCACCGTATTCCAAAGATAAAACCCGCCGTTCACCAAAACGTACAATAGCACGACCAATCAGTGGACTAATAAAATAGTTGAGGGCATTATTTACAATAAACAGCGCGGCAATTTGAATTACGCTGCAATGAAACCGCTCAACCAACAGAAACACTGCAAAGGCGATGAAAATTTGACGACGGGCTCCGGCCATACAAGTTAAAAAATAAAACAAACTGTATCTACGTCTAAAAACCAAATGGCGCCGTTGTGGTATTACGGAATCATTTGCAGGATTCTGCCACAAAGCCCACATTGCTGGTACAATAACCAAAAATCCTATTATTGCAAAAATCATCTGGTGCTCAAAAAAATGTCCCAGAGTAAACACCACCAACCCAACGACAATATTAACAGCAGCAGCAAGACTTTTTAAGCGCCCAAACACCAGTGGAGCTTTCTTAATATCAAAATATTGCAACGTCAACGACTGACTTGTCGTTTCATAATAATGAAAACCAAAACTGATAATCAGAGTTGAAAAAATCAATCCACCATAACTAGGCAAAAAACCGGTCACCACACTACCAATACCGGTCACCAGTACCGACAACGCAGCCAGACGGTGTTCGCTCACAATCAACAGTATATAAACAACCAGCAGTGCCAGCAAACCCGGGATTTCACGAACGGAACCAAGAACACCAACCTGCAAACCGTTCAAATCAACCACGTCTACAGCAAAATTGTTAAACAAAATCATCCAAGCTTGTAAACCAGTACTTGATGCAATGGTCAAAACAACTAGAAAACGCAACATCCGCGGTTGATCAAAGTCATTTTTCATCGAGCAAAAAGCAATACCAAGAAAGCCAGATATGCAACAAACAACATTCCACCTTTAACCCGGCTTATCAATAGACGGTGCCAGCAAAATGGGATCAAAACCACACTAAACAACAGAACTGCTGGCAGTTCAAAACGCAATATTGCTGGATCAACATTGATTGGCTGAAACAACGGACACAATCCCAAAACAAAGAAAATATTAAAGATATTGCTACCAATAACGTTGCCAATACTGATATCCATTTCACCCTTTGCAGCACTCATCAACGAAGCGGCCAACTCAGGCAAGCTGGTCCCCAAAGCCACAATAGTTATACCGATAAAAAGCTCCGACAACCCTACAGATCGGGCAATATCCACTGCAGAGTTAACCATCCAGTTAGCTCCAACACCTAGCCCAATAATACCTCCGAATATATATAATCCATCTTGACCACGGCGAGGAGCCTCCTTAACAACCTCCTGCTCCAGTATTTGCTCTGTACCTGTTTTAACGCGCGCAAAACGGATACAATAAGCAACAAACAACAACAGAAAGGTTAATAGAATCAGCGCATCCACCTTCCCGAGGGTGCCATCGATGCACATAATAAAAAGGACAATTGTAGCAAAAACCATAAACGGCAATTCACGCCGGAGCAAACCACGCGATACCTGCAACGGTATAACTAATGCCGACAAACCGAGAATCAAACCGATATTCGCTATATTTGATCCGACTATATTTCCTACGGCAATAGCTGAAGATCCTTGCCCTATGGCCAGAAGGGAGACCATCAACTCCGGCATACTGGTAGCAAAGGACACAATTGTCATGCCAATAATCAAGGGACGCACACCATAGGATAGAGCCAAGCGCGAACTGCCCTCAACTAGGTACTCGGCACCAAAATAAAGCAAGGTTAATCCAACAAAAAAAACAACAACCGAC
>NBLX01000078.1 GCA_002084705.1 Desulfobacteraceae bacterium 4572_35.1 | reverse complement strand
ACCGCATCAATAAGCGCCGCACTGGCTGAAAAGCTCACTAATATTAGGGCAATTGTAACAACCAGAGCTATAAATCTACATTTCATCTAATGCTTCCTCCATTTATAAATTAGCTACTTTAAAATTTGTGTCCACTGGCAAAAAAGCATTATAGCTAGTTCTCCTGCCACTGAACACAAAAAAGGCCGGGCAATGCCCGACCTTTTTTACTAACATGAAGAAAATTTAGAAGTGATAACGGATGCGTGAGCTAATGATGAATATATCCTCATCAGAATCACCATCACACTCTACCTCATAATAGTCCATGGCATCATCTGCCATCAGATAACCAAACTGAATTGCTGCTTCGGTTTTGCTAAACAGCTTGTAACTAGCATAGGCATCGAATTCAAAACCGATGCTATCATCAGACTGCTTCTTACCATTATCGTCAATATACTCAATATCTTCGGCAGTCATCAAATACAGGGCAGCGACACCAACTTTGAGCTTATCAGAAACTTGGAAGTCATAACCAATACGAGTCAACATAAGCCCCTTATCCATAAGATATGGAGTCTCAGAGAAATAATCATCATCAGTATAACCTTCAAACAATACAACTGAGTACTGAGAGTTGATATCAACATCGGTTGCAACAAATGCATCAAGATCGCCATCAGTGGAATCATCATCACCAGAAGCGTACCAGAAAGTACCTGTTAACTTACCTTTACCCATTTTCATCCCAGCGTCTACATGGATAAAGTAACCACCAAAATCATACTCTTCCATCATATCGCCAAATTGGTACATCAAATCCCAATTAGCAAAGAAATTACCAGCTTTCAAACTACCGTCAACGCCCAAAGTGTAAAGATCTAAATCATAGCCGCCAAAGGTTTTTGCATAGTTGGCGGCAGGCAATGCCACAGCCTTTGTTGTCGCCGCTTTGTTTAAGAACGTACCATCTGTAAGCTGAAGTGAAGATGCCGGAACCTTAACTAGATCACCGTCAGTTGCACCATCACTTGTTTGCCACAGAGCAAAAAAACCAACCTTTGTACCTTCAGCCGGTTTCAAGTTATAACGTAAATACAGGGCATCTAAGTCTTTAAAGTCGTTATTGTCGTCTGTATTAATAACTTCATAACCACGATACCAAGCGAAAGTCAGATCACCATTTCCAACATTAACCTTATAGTCAATACCAGTCACGGTCTCATTCCACAAGAATTTGTTAACATTGATGGGCATTAAACCCATACGGGTGCGACCACCGGCCAGAGCAAAATCGGTAAATGCCCAACGTGTTTCTACGAATGTACCATCGCCTGAAAAAGCACCCCCGCGCCCACTATTACCGAACTGAATACCACCAACCTCAATAGCGTAGGTACCTTTAATAGCACCATCATCACTGGAAGCGGTCATCCACATGCGATATTTGAGCTCGCCCATAGTATCATTGCTATCATCTTTTCCTATTGCAGCAGCTCCTTTTTTCGTTTTTAATCCAGTTGCTGGATCTACAACAAGCTTCGTTGTCGAATTGTACGAATTACCCGCACCATCAAAAAAATTCACATGATTAGTGTACAAACGGAAGCGGTGATTAAAGTCACCATGAAATGCAAAATCTACCGCAAAGGCGGGAGCCGCCATGGCTAGCGTTAGTGCTAGCGCTACTAATACTCTCTTCATTCTGTGTTACCTCCTTGTTTTACCTCATTAATATTACTGTACCCATACCAAAATGCGACCAGCTGCACCTTTTTGACCTGCCTCGTAATCACTAAAATATTTACGGTCAAAAATGTTCAACCAACCACAGAACCAACAACGGCGTTCTAACTTTTATACTGTTTAATTTAGCTAAACAACATTGTTTCGGATAAGGATGCTCTCAATACGTCTGCATCTTGCATACCAAAAAAAGGAGAAACATACCATGAAAGCGCAACCGCCGAGAAATATGACTATTTTATCGCAATACCTTCGATCAAGTAAAAACCAAAGATCAACATTTGTCATATTTTCACCACAGTAGTTGTTTTTTTGCCACAACGCTACCAAATAAACCTGCGTTCTATTTATAATTAGCCCGAAGGAATTGTCAAGAAAAATTGCATATTTATTTTCATATGTTCAATCAGTTGCACAACGACGCACACAAAATACCAGATAACAATATTTTGCGGTGTCAATTAAATGTCAATAAACACATCAAACCAAAAAAAAGCGCCCCTCCAATAAAGGAGGGACGCTCTTTTTTACCAATCTAGCAGTTATATGTGGCTAGCTTACATCATGCCGCCCATACCGCCCATACCACCAGGCATTGCCGGCATTGCTGCAGGCTCATCACTTTGTACATCGGCAATACATGCTTCCGTAGTCAACATCAGACCAGCAATGGAGGCCGCGTTTTGCAGAGCACTGCGAGTTACTTTAGTTGGATCAAGAATTCCCGTTTCAAGCAGGTCGACATATTCGCCAGTTGCCGCATTGAGACCGAAAGCAGCCTCGCCGTTTTTAACTTTATCTACGACAATTGAACCTTCAAGGCCGGCATTGGCCGAGATCTGACGCAGGGGCTCTTCGAGAGCACGTTTAACGATCTGCATACCAAACTCTTGCTCGCCACTGAGTTTAAGGGCATCAACAGCTGCAATACAGCGGATAAGAGCCACACCGCCACCAGGGACAATACCCTCCTCTACTGCGGCGCGAGTTGCATGCAGCGCATCTTCAACGCGGGCTTTCTTCTCTTTCATTTCGGTTTCTGTTGCAGCTCCTACCTTAACTACAGCTACACCGCCAACCAACTTAGCCAAACGCTCCTGCAGCTTCTCACGATCGTACTCACTGCTAGTCTCTTCGATTTGAGCACGAATAATTTTAACGCGACCTTGAATTGCCTCTTCGCTACCAGCACCATCAATAATAGTGGTGTTATCCTTATCAACGACAGCACGCTTAGCAGTTCCCAGCATATCTTCAGTTGCGTTTTCAAGGGTGAAACCCATCTCTTCGCTAATAACCTGACCACCGGTCAAAGTAGCAATATCTTCGAGCATTGCCTTGCGACGATCACCAAAACCTGGAGCTTTAACAGCCACAACATTCAGAGTGCCACGCAATTTATTAACTACCAGAGTAGCCAAAGCTTCGCCATCAACATCTTCGGCAATGATCATCAGAGGACGACCTTGCTTGGCTACCGGCTCAAGGATAGGCAGCAGATCACGCATGTTAGAGATTTTTTTGTCATAAATAAGAATCGCCGGATCATCCATGGCGTTCTCCATCCGCTCTGAATCCGAGACGAAATACGGAGAAAGGTAGCCACGGTCGAACTGCATCCCTTCAACAGTTTCCAGTGATGTTTCCATGGACTTGGCTTCTTCAACGGTGATAACACCCTCTTTGCCAACTTTATCCATAGCTTCAGCAATGATGTTACCAATGGTGTCATCACTATTTGCTGAGATTGTACCAACTTGAGCAATTTCGGTATGATTAGCAATGGGCTGAGACAACTCACGTAATGATGCTACAGCAGCTTCAATCGCCTTGTCGATGCCACGTTTGATCTCCATAGGGTTATGACCAGCAGTAACCAGTTTAACCCCTTCACGATAAACAGCTTGCGCCAACACCGTAGCAGTTGTGGTTCCATCACCAGCGATATCGGAAGTTTTGGAAGCAACCTCCTTAACCAGTTGAGCACCCATGTTTTCAAACTTATCTTCCAACTCAATCTCACGCGCAACAGAAACACCATCTTTAGTGATCAGGGGAGCACCAAATGATTTGTCGATAACAACATTGCGTCCTTTGGGACCGAGGGTTACTTTTACGGTATCGGCGAGCATATTTACGCCAGTGAGGATGCTCGCACGAGCACTTTCGGAAAATTTAATCTCTTTTGCAGCCATTCTCTTGAACTCCTGTCAAAATTGTTAATAACTGTTTCAGCATTACTATAGTGTAAGTGCCAGGCAGTTAGAGTGTTTTCAGAATAAAGACAATCTATCAACAATTATTTTTCAATAACACCGAGAATATCGTCCTCACGCATCATCAAATAAGCCTTGCCTTCAACCTTGATCTCGCTACCCGCATACTTACCAAACAACACCTTGTCACCAACTTTAACGTCCATGGCAACTACTTTACCTTCAGCAGTTACTTTGCCTTTACCGGCCGCGATAACTACACCTTCCTGAGGCTTCTCTTTAGAAGCAGTGTCGGGGATAATGATTCCGCCAGCGGTTGTAGTTTCTTCTTCAACGCACTCAACAATGAGGCGATCCTGCAGAGGTCTGATGTTCATACCCTGTCTCCTTTGTTAGTTTAATAATTAAGTGTTTATGCCCCAAAAAGAGCTAACCATTTCGCAACCTGATACAAGATATTTGCCAAACGGTCGCAAACGTCTTTCGTTACCACATTAGCACTCACAACCTTTGAGTGCTAACAACAGGGGTAAATATAATCAGTGGAGGGTGAAAGTCAAGGGTTAACTAAGGAAAAAATCAATCAATCGGTAACAACATGCATCAAACAGATGTACCACAAAGGGTTGACAGTATATTTCTACCATGATAAACCACTGTGATATTCATAAAAATAGTTTATATTTCAATTAGTTGCCTATTTATACACCCATCACAACACCGCCACCATCCCCACAAAAAGGAACTTTATAAATGACAAAAAAACTTTATATCCCAGGTCCTGTTGAGGTAAACGCAGACGTTTTTGCTGCCATGTCTAAACCGATGATCGGTCATCGTATGCCAGAATACGCCACCCTGCATGCCAGCGTAACCGATCAGCTGCAGACATTACTTAACACCAAAGATCCAGTATTCCTCTCCACCTCCAGTGCCTTCGGCATCATGGAAGGGGCGGTACGCAACTTGGTACAGAAACGGTGCGCCAACTTCGCCAACGGCGCTTTCAGCACCAAATGGCACGACGTTACCAAACGCTGCGGCATTAAAGCCGACCTGTTCAGCACCGAGTGGGGACAGCCAATCACTGCAAAAATGGTGGATGACGCCCTCTCCAGCGGCGATTACGATGCCATGACCATGGTGCACAACGAAACCTCTACCGGAGTTATGTCCCCTTTGACAGAGATTGCAGAGGTGATGAAAAAACACCCTTACGTCTCTTTTATCGTCGATACCGTTTCATCCATGAGCGCTGTACCTATCGACTTTGAAGCTCTGGGGCTGGATGTGTGTCTGGCAGGGGTACAAAAAGCCTTTGGTCTGCCACCAGGATTAGCGGTATGTGCGGTATCCCGTGCAGCGCTGGATAAGGCAAAAGCGACACCAAACCGTGGCTACTATTTTGATTTTGAAGAGTTTGAGAAAAACGACCTGAAACACAACACCCCCAGCACACCATGTATCAGCCTGATTTATGGTCTGGACGCGCAACTAAAGAAGATGTTTGTTGAAGGGCTGGAGAATCGTTACCAACGCCACGCCGACATGGCTCAGGCAACACGTAACTGGTTACAACAACAAGGGTTTGGACTGTTTGCCGCCGAAGGGCATCGTTCCGTGACTCTAACTAGTGGCACCAACGATGGCAACACCGACCTGGAGCAATTGAAAAAACTGGCCGGTGAACACGGCTACGCCATGGATAACGGCTATGGCAAGATCAAGAATAAAACTTTCCGTATCCCCCACATGGCGGATATGACCATGAGCGATATGGAGGAATATTTCAGTTTGTTGGAGGAGTTATTGCCGCAGGTACGCAGCTAATTAACAGTTACCACTGCTAAGCATATTTCGTCAGTAGGGGCACGGTGTGCCCCTACTGCAAACGCTCATAAGCGGCACGTAAACTTGTAGTGGCAATAGCAATCATCAGGGGGTTTCCCTGCAACGAGTCATCCCCGGCAATCCAGTTGGTCATACACAACATTTTATGCCACGCGAGCGGAGTTCTACCGGTATAGGCCTTGAGCCACAGGGTGGCAAATAGTTGACGTTGTGCCCACACTTGACGGTTGTTCTCTAAAAAGTCATTAAGAATTATTTCTATCCCCTGCAACTCCTTTTTTCCGGCCCAGGTATCAACTGGCCCCAATTGCTTCAGCAGCATCTTATCAATATCGGCATGATCTTCAAACCAGGTCTCAAAGCATTTTTTGTCCAGCCAATAATAACTTTCTTCATAAATTTTATGTTGTGCCCTGGTGGTAAAGATCGCCTTCTTCAACGCTTTTGCCTCGGCGATCAGTTCATCTAGACACACCTGTGTATCTATGGCTGAAGGCTGCCAGCTATTAACGCCCAAGTTTTCAACAGCCTCCAGCATCCCCATGGGCGGCACAGTGCCACGAGCAGCATTAACGCTCAACGCATGCCCTAGCATCAAATCAACATAATCACGCTCCACCGCAGCAAAACCAACCTCTTTTTTGGCGCGGCGCAAAATGTTATTCACTTCAGTCCTGGTGGTCTCAGCGCCCCAAACATCGACAAGACCCTCCTTCTGTTTCCACATAAAACAAGCAATACGATACTGTTTAGCAATGCCACACTTAAGCCAGAACATCTGCGTCCCACTACCATCAACTACCGAAGCGTAACATTCTATATCTTGACATTTTTTTATTTCGGCGCACACAACCCGAGCTTTTCGAGCATGTTTGATACATTGGTCTAATCCTTGGCGCTCCTGCTCTGGCAACCAATTGCGCAGCAATATCAAGCGAGAGAGTGTAGCCGAGCTCATATCTGCGGCGCAACTCTGTAACTCAGCGATAACCTGCTCTCGAACCTGCTGTTGTGGATGGATAACAAATAGCGCTGCTATCTCACGCAGCAGTGAACATTCCGCTCCTTCAGCGTGCAACATCTTTACGGCAAGAGCCACAATACTCTCATTGTCAAGCATCTGTACTGTATCCATAAGCAGGTAATAGCCATTATATGGATCCTCAACATCGTGCTGCACCAACATCTCCAACAATATGGAATCGTCTACTTTCCCAGGGAGCGCATTAACATCTTCTTTGCTCTGCACCCCTTGTTGCAGATACAGAGTTTTAAGACGATCAGCTATGGGTAAGCGTGCTTCCGCCAAAAAATGGCACACACTGGAAGCAACTTGTAACCCGTGCTCATCTTTGGTCATCAGTGCTTCCAAATAGTTATTAAGGGTGCGCATTTGTTGCGCCGCATCAGATTTTCCCCGTTCCAGCGCAAAACGCAATTCGGTTAACTGTACCAGCAGCAAACTCTGACACACTTCCATCCGCGCGCAATCATCATCTTCCGATGAGGAAACAAACATTTTTATCAGCTCATACAAAGCATGTGGAGTCCTGAGTAAAAAGTCCTCGTCCCTGTTTTGTAGTTTAATCATCCCATCTTTTCTTGAAATTTTTATTTGCGCCTGCACAATCCTGGACAGGGTCATGCGCTCCTCTGGTGTCAATTCAGCAATTTGTACACGACGATCAGCAAGGGAGATCACATTATCAACACTGTTCGCTTGCGGTTTATCCATACAACATTTTTTATACTTTTTACCGCTACCGCATGGACATGGTTCGTTGCGACCAACTTTTTTACGTGGTTCTGGAGGGATAACATCAGGTTCGTCAACATTGTCCTCTGAATATTGACGGGCATAATCCTGTAAAAAATCTATCATTTCAGGCAATGATGCCACAATCTTGTCCAGATCAGCGTATGCGTCTTCCAGTTCGAGATTATTCTGCATCTCATCCATACTAGCCACCATCCATGCGCCCACCACTTTATCTGCTCCAACAACTGTGGCGTGATATTGCCAACATTAAAGGGGAATACCAGTTTTTCACACTCGAATTGCGCTATAAGGCTATTATACTGTGAAAAAACGATCTCAAATAAGTTCTTCGCCTCTTTTTCGGAAGTAAAAACTGGTTCAGCTTCACCAAAAGCCAACGGCATCCATACCGAAGGAAAAGTAAAAACTGGTTCAGCTTCACCAAAAGCCAACGGCATCCATACCGAAGGAAGAATTGCCACCGGGGTCATTGCCAAACCAAACAGAAAACCCTCCAGAGCTTCAAGATTTAAAGCATCATCGGCAAAGATCTGCTTAGCGTACATTTTTTCCAGTTGCTTTTTCTGGCGCTTACTAAACACTATGAGTCCTTTCAGATTGTAGTAACGTCGAATATTTGCCCCAGAGCTATCGTCATTGTACAGAGCACACTCGTCTCTCGTGAATAGTTGTAGATCAATAGTTTCCGGCTGCGGCTCCTCAACCCAGTGGGCACGATGCTCAAGCAGGGTGTGGCGATCCATCAACAACGAGATAGCTTGTGGAAAGGTAGCACGCAACTGACTGAGGATAGCAAAGCCGTGGGTATCGATATCTCCCCAGTAGTACAATTCGGCATCCCGCAACCAGTCAGCTTGCGCCAGAGACTGAAAACCGTACCCGGCACCAAAGATCACCACGCTCCCCTTTACAGGGGGAAACGCCAAAAAATTGATTTCGTTTTCGGTGATAAAAACCTTGTCCACGGCTAAATTAAGCTGGGCAAAACATGGCTGCGTGAGGGTTATATCCAACTCTGCTGGCTGCGCTATAACAAACATCTCCGACTCAGCAACCAGGCACTGATCGAGAATACGCAAACGTACCAGCGCCGGTTTGTCACGAAAGCCATAGCGTTGGCAGAAACCTCTTATTCCATGTGCACAATTATCGATAGCGGTCGGCGGCAACACCAGATCAAACAGCTCCGCCAGAACGGCACGGTGGGCACAATAAATACCCGCTGTAAAAAACTTGCCACTAAAGGAGCATGTTTAGCACACAACAACCGCCACGCAGGGTGGTTTTGCCGCAACGCGTCAAGGGTGATATAATCAATGGTCATAGGGGTAACAATTTCATCAACAGTGGTTTCTATACCGGTTCCAGCCCGGCAAACTTCAATAACAACTTTTTAGGGCCGAAACGGTTGAAATAAACGATCACCTTTTCCTTGTCGCCAGCACCTTCCAAACGACGTACAGTTCCAACTCCAAAGCGGGCATGACGTACCCTGCTGCCAATGCGCAAGACACCATCCGGTTGTGGAACAGGCTCCACCTCAACCGTCGGTTGTTGTGCAACTTTTTCATCAAAGTTGGTCTGCGGCATAGAAGCTGTTGGCGTAGTTGCAGCAAAGAGATCTGGTTCCTGCTGCGTAGTTCCAACATCGGCAAACAACGCCGCCAAGTTGTGTCCAGCCTTAGCTGGTTGTTTTTTTTGCGGCTGCGCGACCAACAACTCTTGCGGCACTTCGGCTATAAAACGGCTGGGGGGATTATACTGATAGCTGCCATATATGCGCCGCCGCAACGCATGGGTAAGGTATAGTTTCTCCTTGGCGCGGGTCATCCCTACGTAACACAGACGCCGCTCCTCTTCCAGCTTTTCACCGCCATCGCTACAACGCGCCGAAGGGAATATCCCCTCCTCCATGCCGGTGATAAACACCACCGGAAATTCCAACCCCTTTGCGGCATGCAGGGTCATCAGCGTTACTCGATCCTGGCTGGCATCATAGCTATCAAGATCGGTCCAAGCCGCGGCCACGATGCTCCTCCATCCCCGCCAGCAATTGATTGAGGTTTTCAAGACGATCTTTCCCCTCTTGAGTGTTCTCCCCTTTGAGCATCGGCGCATAGCCACTCTCTTCAATGAGTTGCGCCGTCAGCTGCGGATAGGGGATCCGCTCCAGACGCTGCCTGAAATCATCCATCATGGCAACAAAAGCCAGCACTTTTTT
>NBLX01000077.1 GCA_002084705.1 Desulfobacteraceae bacterium 4572_35.1 | reverse complement strand
CACTTCGCGAGCGGAATACCGCCTGGTGCTTCGTGAAGATAATGCTGACCAGCGTCTGACACCATTGGGGCGCGAAATTGGCTTGGTTGATGATAAACGCTACGAAAAATTTTGCCGAAAAATGGAAAGACTCGCAGCTGGCAGGGAGTTGATAAGTGGATGTCGTATTACTCCAAGTGAAAACGAAAAATGGCAGAAACTGGGGTTGGATAGCTTGAAGCATGGTCAGTCAATGGCGGAACTTCTGAAACGGCCAGACATAACCATCGATAAATTGACATGTTTGAACGAAGAACTGGCGTCGATGGATAGGGAAGTGTTGACTCAATTACAAATAGAGACAAAATACGCCGGGTATATAAAACGCCAGGTAGAGCAAATTAATCGGCAATTAAAGGTAGAAAAAATAAAAATACCGGATAATTTTGATTACAACAATGTCAGCAGTTTATCAGCTGAAGTGCGCGAAAAATTGTTACAAGTTCGCCCACTCAATTTAGGTCAAGCGGCGCGGATTCCTGGAGTTACACCAGCTGCAATATCAATACTGTCAGTACTATTGAAAAAACACAATGGCTGATTATGCAGTGATAAAAAACCTGCTACGATGTGATTTTGATTGCGATAACAATCAGTTGGATAGGTATGCGCGATATATTGATCTACTACTGCACTGGAACAAAAAAATAAATCTCACATCGGTAAAAGACCACAACCAGTGCTGGGAAAAACACATTTATGACAGTTTGCTGGCAAGTGATTTTATTCAACCGCAACAAACTGTACTTGATATAGGCTCAGGGGCCGGCTTGCCGGCGATACCTCTTTGCATACATAATAGTAAAATTTATGTAACCAGCATAGATTGTGTGAATAAAAAAGTACTGTTTCAACGCCACTGTAAACGTATTCTAGCCTTGAATAATTTTACCGTAATTAGCGGTAGGGTTGAAAATTTGATCAGTCCTAATGGTTACGATGTGGTGATGTCGCGTGCATTCGCAGCCGTGGATAAAATGGTTGAAATGAGTGTAAATCTGCTTGCTGAAAACGGCACAATGGTATTGCTTAAAAGTGCCGGGTATCCTGCTGAACTTGCTGCTGCAAGCATGGTGCTGAAAGAAAACAGCTTGCGGGTAAAAACTATCAGTGATTTTGTATTGCCCATTTCTGGTGCCCAGCGCACAATTATTGTCTTGACGAGACAATAAATCAGGCACCAGCTTTCCATAAAGTATGTTCCTCAATAAGCAATACTGTTTACATAATAATTATGCTAGTATCTGCTGGCTGTGGGCTAAATGATGATACGTAATTAGGCAACGGGAGATTTCATGGCTGATATTATCGCTGTAGCAAATCAAAAAGGTGGTGTTGGAAAAACGACAACATCTGTAAATTTGGCAGCATCACTGGCGGTGGCAGAAAAAAGAGTATTGCTTGTCGATATGGATCCGCAAGGAAATGCCTGTAGCGGTGTTGGGGTATATGCTGAAAATTGTGAAATTACGGTATATCATGCTCTCCACGATAGCAACATGGTCAATAAGGCTCTAGTATCTACCGAGTTGGAATACCTACAAGTATTGCCGGCCGATACTGATCTTATTGGTGCGGAGATAGAGCTGGTAAATGAAGAACATCGCGAAGGACGATTAAAAACAGCACTGCGATTACTGCAAAAAGATTATGATTATATAATTATAGATTGCCCACCATCTCTGGGCCTGCTGACAGTAAATGCTCTGGCAGCGGCGCATTCGGTATTGGTGCCACTGCAATGCGAATACTATGCCATGGAGGGATTGAGTCAACTAATGAAGACTATCGAACTGATACAGCGTGGCGTGAACAGTGGGCTGATATTGCGAGGCATCGTCCTGACCATGTTTGATCGGCGCAACAATTTATCGCATCAGGTCAGCGACGAGGTAAGGAGTTATTTTGGCGATAAGGTGTTCAATAGCGTGATCCCGCGTAATGTACGTTTATCAGAAGCACCAAGTCATGGCAAACCGGTATTGCTGTACGATGTCAACTCGCGCGGTGCCCAAGCGTACATGGAATTGGCGCAGGAAGTAATAACAGGGAGTAGATAGATGGCGAAAAGACCGGCGTTGGGTAAAGGGATGGGAGCGCTGATAAGTGCTGCCAACAGTGATGGCGACAGTAAATACTTTTTATGTGCGATTGATGAACTTAAGCCATACGCTAATCAGCCGCGTAAAGTGTTTGATGACGAAAAAATGGCAGAACTGGTGGCATCCATCAAGGAAAAGGGGGTGATACAGCCTCTGGTAGTGCGCCGGGTAGCAGATCATTATCAAATAATTGCCGGTGAACGACGCTGGCGCGCTGCGCAAAAAGCAGGCTTGACACAAGTGCCTGTAACAGTCCAGGACGTCGCAGAAGATCATGCTATGGAAATTGCCCTGATAGAAAATATCCAGCGCGAGGATCTTAACGCCATCGAAGAAGCCAATGCTTACAAGCAGCTGATAGAAAAATTTTCGTTACGCCAGGAAGATGTAGCACAACGGGTTGGTAAAAGTCGCGCCAGTATAACCAATTCGATTCGTCTGCTTACTCTGCCCACAGAAATACAGGAAGATGTACTCAGCGGTCGTATCAGCATGGGACATGCCCGCTGCTTGTTGTCGCTGGATGAAGTAGAAGATATGCTTGAAGCACGGGAACAGATTATAAAGAAGAAAATGTCGGTGCGGATGGCCGAAAAGCTGGTAAAAAAAATACGTGAGTTTGGCACCACACAGCAAAAGGAAAAGCAATCATCACCAGTCGATGCGGAACTGGCCAATCTTGAAGATATCCTTAAAAAAAATCTTGGTACCCAGGTAAAAATAAAACCACGTGAAAAAGGTGGCAGAATAGAAATAAGTTACCACAGTAACGAGGAATTGCAACGGATACTGGATATTATGAATGTGGTGTAAATGTGGATAAATATACCTGGTGTTTTAAGTCGGTATTCTAAATTTCAGAAAATAGTTGATTGCCTGCCAAAGGTAAGGAACGGTAACGGGACAAAAGTATTGACATCGATGTAGTTGTCATGGTAGGAATGCCAAGCTTTGCCTACTGTTGCGGGTGAACTGTATACAATGTACATATTGTAAAACGAACTGACCGGTTTGCATTTCGATCTGTATAAACAGATTGGAAGGGAAGCGGGAAGGCTGCCGTAAAACGCCGACTGATTACATAGCCAGACGTAAGGGTTGGGCTGTGTTTATTGTTGTCAATCGCGCTAAAACGGCGGTTTCGGGTTTGAAACCAGAATTAAAGGAAAGAGGTTGTCACGTGATAAACATTGATTGGACCATCTTAGTGCAGTTTGCCAATTTTGTGGTGCTCATGGTGGTGCTTAACTATCTCTTGTATCGACCGCTGCGGGGCATAATAGATGACCGCCGTGCCAAGATTGCCGCTGGTTATCAGAAGGCACAGGGTATGGAGGATGCCATCGCAAAAAAAATGGCGGACTATGAGAGCAAGCTGCAACAGGCCAAGCTGGAAGGCAGCGAGGAAGCGGCGCTGATGCGTAACGAAGCTTTGGCACAGGAAGCGGACATTATCGGTGTCGCGCGCAAGGATGCCGACCATGAGTTGGCAGAATTGAAAAACAGTATCGCTTCAGAGGCGGACAAGGCACGTGTCAAGCTCAAGAAGGAAACAAAAGGGCTGGCAGCGGCAATTGCATCGAAGGTTCTGGGAAGGAAAGTTAAATAGATGTCTTTTAATCAGTTCTCAAAACGGAAAACTTTGCTGACAGCTGCAACAACCATCGGATGTGTGGCTGCGACGGTAGCGGTAGCATATGCCAATGCTGAGGGGCACCATGTCGACAGTGGCGTGTTGCTTAAGGATTTTCTCTATCGGCTGTTCAATTTTGCCGGTACGGTGGCGATACTTGTTTATTTTATCGCCAAGCCAATGAAAAAAGCACTGGCGGCCAGGCGCGAGGGAATTGAAGCGCAACTGAAGGCATCGGAGGCTGCTGAACAACAGGCGCAGCAGAAATATGCCGAATATGATAGTAAACTCTCCTTGGCAGAGGGAGAAATAGCTGAAATAAAGGAAGCCATAAAGCAAGAAGCGCTTAGCGAAAAAGAGCGCATCATTGCCGAGGCTCAGGAGATGGCGCAGCGGATTCGCAGTGAAGCAAAAAGCACTGCCGACAGTGAGGTTGCCAAGGCACGCCTGACCCTGCAACAGGAAGCCGCGACCATGGCCGTGGAGATTGCCGAAGATATTCTTAAAAAGGCGGTAACCAAAGAAGATCAGGCGCGTTTGGTTAAAGAATACAAGCAGAAAGTGGGAGAACTACATTGAGTAGCAGCGCGATATCAAAGAGGTACGCCCAGGCTCTGGTAGAGCTGGCCACCGAAAAGAAAATGGTTGAGCAATACGGTGCAGAGATTGCCAGCATTGAGCAGTTGCTTGCTCGGGAAAATGCGTTGCGCCAGTTGATGGAGAGCCCGACCGTAGACGTCAAAAAGAAAGCTGCTGTCATGGCCGACATTGTGGCTGCGATGGAATTGTCACCGGGAGTATGCAATTTTGTTGGATTGCTCACGGTAAAGGATCGGCTCAGATATATCGGCCAGATCTGTTCAAACTACGCTACCCTTTCGGACGCGATATCCGGTGTTGTAAGAGCCAAGGTGGTGTCGGCGGCCAAGATGACCAAGGCGCAGGTTGACAGCATTCAGAAAGGGCTTGAGAGTCAGACCGGCAAAAAAGTGAGCTTGCAGGTGCAGGTTGACTCCTCACTGCTCGGTGGTGTGAAGGCCGAAGTTGGCGGCAAAGTTTTCGATGGAAGTATAAAGACCCAATTACAGCGGATTGAAGATACCTTAAAGAAGGGGTAGGAAAGTACTCATGGAAATCAAAGCAGAAGAAATCAGTGCGATCATCAAAAAGCAGATCGAAAATTTTGATCGTGAGGTAGAGGTTAGTGAAACCGGCAGTATTATCTCCGTAGGTGATGGTATTGCCCGTATTCATGGACTGGACAAGGCTATGTCCGGGGAGCTGCTGGAATTTCCCGGCGGTACCATGGGGATGGTGCTCAACCTTGAAGAAGACAACGTCGGTGCCGCCATCCTCGGTGAGTCGGAGCACATCAAAGAGGGTGATGTGGTAAAACGGACCGAGCAGATTGTGCGCGTACCAGTTGGTGAGGCGCTGGTTGGTCGGGTAGTGAACGGTATCGGTATTCCCATCGACGGTAAAGGTGATATCAAAACCGAGACCTACAGCCAGGTTGAAGTAAAGGCTCCCGGTATTGTGGCGCGTAAGTCGGTACATGAGCCCATGCAGACCGGTCTGAAAGCTATCGACTCAATGGTTCCCATCGGGCGTGGCCAGCGTGAGCTGATCATCGGTGACCGTCAGACCGGTAAGACAGCGGTAGCGGTTGACACCATCATTAACCAGAAGGGCAAGGATGTCGTCTGTATCTATGTTGCCATCGGCCAAAAGCGTTCTACCGTAGCCCAGGTAGTGGACAAGCTCAAGCAACACGGAGCCATGGACTACACCATTGTCGTAGCATCAACTGCGTCCGAGTCGGCTCCTCTGCAGTATATCTCCCCATATACCGGCGTAACCATGGGTGAGTACTTCCGTGATAACGGCAAGCACGCCCTTATCATTTATGATGACCTGTCCAAGCAAGCGGTAGCTTATCGTCAGCTTTCTTTGTTGCTGCGCCGCCCGCCCGGACGTGAAGCGTTCCCCGGCGATGTTTTCTATCTGCACAGCCGTCTGCTTGAGCGTGCCGCCAAGGTTAATGACAGCCTTGGTGCCGGCTCACTTACTGCGCTGCCGATTATCGAAACCCAGGCCGGTGACGTTTCTGCCTACATTCCGACCAACGTAATCTCCATTACCGACGGTCAGATTTTCCTTGAAACCGATCTGTTCTACTCCGGTGTTCGTCCGGCTATTAACGTCGGTCTGTCGGTATCCCGTGTTGGCGGTAGCGCCCAGGTTAAGGCGATGAAGCAAGTTGCTGGTACTCTGCGTCTGGCCTTGGCGCAATACCGTGAGATGGCCGCCTTTGCACAGTTCGGTTCTGACCTTGATGCTGCTACCCAGGCTCAGCTTCACCGTGGCGAGCGTCTGGTAGAAATCCTCAAGCAGCCCCAGTATCAGCCCATGTCGGTACCCAAGCAGGTTCTGGCTATCTATGCGGTAAACAACGGCTACGTTGACGATTACGAAACTTTGGCAGTTTCCCGCTACGAAAAGGAGATGCTGGCATTCATCGAATCCAAGCATGCAGATATTATTGCCGAGCTGGAAGACAAGAAGGCTATCAGCGCCGATCTTGAAACTAAGATCAAGGCCGCTCTCGACGAGTTCAAGGGGCAGTTTGTAGCCTAGTCTATTATCAGAGGATGCAAAAATGGCAAGTCTGAAGGACATAAAGAAACGGATTGGCTCCGTTAAGAATACCCAGCAGATCACCAAGGCAATGAAGATGGTGTCTGCGGCCAAGTTGCGCCGAGCTCAGGAAGCGGTAGTAGCGGCACGTCCCTACGCTGATAAAATGAGCGAGGTTATCGCCAGCATGGCCATGAGGAATTCTGAAATAGAGCATCCCCTGCTGGAAACGCGCGACAATAAACGCGCGCTGGTGCTCATTATGACCGGCGACCGCGGCTTGTGCGGCGGTTTCAACAGCAGTATTGTCAAGGCTGCAGAGGCCTTTATCAATGATAAGGTCGGTGGTTTCGAGGAATACGCTCTGCGCATCGTTGGTCGCAAGGGTAACGATACCCTCAAGCGGCGCAGCTACACCATCGACAAGGTATATGAGAACATTACCGGCAGCATCAACTATTCTACTGCAGCACTGCTGGGCAGTGAAGTTGTAGAAGATTACAGTGACGGCAAGTACGATGCCGTGTATATGATCTACAACCGTTTTATCAGTGCTATCAGCCAGGATGTTACCACCTGCAAGTTGCTGCCGATTGAGCCGGATATTCCCGAGGAAGGGGCATACGCCGCTGACTATATTTATGAGCCAAGCAGTGCGGATGTTCTTACCTCGTTGTTGCCCAAGCATATAGAGGTACAGATCTTCCGCGCGCTGCTTGAGTCAGTTGCATCGGAGCACGGAGCACGGATGAGCAGTATGGACAGCGCCAGCAAGAACGCTGCCGAGATGATTAATAAGCTCACCTTGCAGTACAACCGGGCCCGTCAGGCGGCAATCACCACGGAATTGATGGAAATTATTTCCGGAGCTGAATCAATCAAGTAACGAATATCTCCACACTGTGGGGCATAAGAAGGAGTAACATTCATGAATAAAGGTAAGATAGTACAGGTTATCGGTCCTGTAGTGGACGTGCAGTTCGAGGCTGGAAAACTGCCGGAGATTTATCACGCCCTCAAGATCACCAACCCGTCTCTGGAGGGTGGTGAGTGGAACCTGGTTGTAGAGGTTGCCCAGCACCTGGGTGAAAACACTGTGCGTGCCATCGCCATGGACGCCACTGAAGGTCTGGTGCGTGGCCAGGAGGTTCTCGATACTGGCAAGCAGATTGTAATGCCGGTTGGCCGCAAAACTCTTGGGCGTATTCTCAATGTTGTCGGCGAGCCCGTTGACGAGGCCGGGCCGGTTAACGCAGACAAGGAGTGGGGAATTCACCGTCCTGCTCCTGAGTTTATCAACCAATCTACCAAGGTTGAGTCGTTTGAAACCGGTATTAAGGTTATCGACTTGCTGGCACCGTATGCTCGCGGTGGTAAAATTGGCCTGTTTGGCGGTGCCGGTGTTGGCAAAACCGTTCTTATCATGGAACTGATCAACAACATCGCCCAGCAGCACGGCGGTTTTTCAGTGTTTGCCGGTGTTGGTGAGCGCACCCGCGAGGGTAACGATCTGTGGGAAGAGATGAAAGAGTCCGGTGTTCTCGACAAGGCGGCGCTGGTTTACGGCCAAATGAATGAGCCTCC
>NBLX01000076.1 GCA_002084705.1 Desulfobacteraceae bacterium 4572_35.1 | reverse complement strand
TCTCATCGGCGCGATGAAGGGAAAACCGGTCGTCAGATGGGGTTTATTCTGTTTCGTGATTAGGCCTGACGATCTGTTATGGATTGTTTGTTGATTAAGATTTCAAAAAAGGGGAGGAGCCGGTATCCTCCCCTTTTTAAATTTTTTCTATTTGCGCCAGAATGAAGGTAAGAATAAGACCAATACGGTAAAGAGTTCCAAGCGTCCCAGCAACATACATATTATTAGCACCCCTTTGCCAAAAGCGGGAACATGGGCAAAGTTGTCAACGGGGCCAACGCTGCCCAATCCGGGACCAATGTTGCTCAGGGTGGCGATAACTGCCGCAGCGCCAGAGACTAGATCCATGCCGCTGGCTGCCATGAGAAATGATGCGGCTATGAAGATCCCCATAAATAGAGCAAAAAACCCCAAAATAGATTGCATCACTTCCGCTGGTACGGGCGTACCACCGAGCTTCACCAAGCGAACTGCGCGGGGGTGGATGAGGTGATATAGTTGTACTGTGCCATGCTTCAGTAGCAGCATTATCCGTGCTACTTTCATCCCCCCACCAGTTGAACCAGCGCAGCCACCGATAAACATCAGAAAAACCAGCAAATATTGGGTTAATACCGGCCATAATTCAAAGTCTGCTGTGGCAAATCCGGTTGTTGTAAGGATCGCTGTAGTTTGAAAGGCACTGTAGCGCAGGTTGTCGATAATGGAATCGTAAACGGTTCCCTGATTCATAAACATCAATACTGCGATTGCGGCGCAGGTGATATAAAGGTAAAAACGAAATTCCTCGTTGCGAAAATATTCGCCGATGCGTCCTTTAAGGGCATAATAGTGGAGTGAAAAGTTAACTCCGGCGAGAAACATGAAGACAGTGATCACCCAATCAATATAGGCGCTATCATAAGCCGCTACCGAGGCGTTACGGGTGGAAAATCCTCCGGTGGCCAAGGTGGCAAAAGAGTGGCAGATGGCATCATAGAAGGACATGTCTCCGGCCATGAGCAGTATTGTTTCGATGGCAGTGAGAATTACATAAACGCCCCACAGTAATTTTGCCGTATCCTGAATGCGTGGTTTGAGACGGTCGGCGGTGGGACCGGGCACTTCGGCTTGAAACAGTTGCATTCCGCCAACACCCAGCATAGGTAAAATAGCTAACGATAGGACAATGATCCCCATGCCACCGAGCCAGTGTGTTAAAGAGCGCCAGAACAGAATGCTGTGCGGCAGGCTCTCAATTTCGGTGAGTATAGTCGATCCTGTCGTGGTAAAGCCACTCATGGTTTCTTGAGGCAGGCGATGCCGATGACGAGGCATGTTGTTGCAGAGAGGATAAACGCTCTGATCGTTGTAGCACCTTCGGTAATGGCGAAGGCGAGTGGGGTCAGTAGCGCCAGAGCCAGGCAGATTAGCAGCGCTCCCAGTATGTGTAAAATGAAGGTGAATTTCATCTATTCAAAAAATTTCTCAACTTTGCTCAGGGATTCTGGTAGAGCGAATACTACCACCCGATCGCCTTGAAGTAGTTGTGAGTCGCCGGAGGCAATTTCATAGCTGGAATCGCGCACAATCGCACCAATAATAGCGCCATTGGGAAACTTGATATCTTTTAACGGCTTATTTATTGCGCAGTTGCTTTGTTTGACCTCAAATTCCAACACCTCGGAATTGCTTCCTTCGATGGTTGTCAGGGAGATAACTCCGCCGCGACGCACGTATTTAAGAATTGCTCCCGCAGCGGATAACCGTGGTGACACGTAAGCATCTATCCCCAAGGTTGGTGCCAGTTTGAGCAGTTCAGGGGTATTAATCAGAGCTAAAGTGCGGGCGGCGCCGTATTGTTTCATCAGCAAGGCACATAGAATATTGGTTGCGTCTGTGTTGGTTACTGCGATAAATAGATCGGCGCTGTCGATTCCCTCTTCAATGAGGGAGTGAATGTCGGTTCCTTCAGCGTTGATCACCATAGTTTTTTCCAACTGTGCCGATATTTTGTGGCAGCGTTTCTCGTCGTGATCGATCAGGCGAACGTCAAAATTCTGTTGCTCCAGTTGTTTGGCAATGCGAACGCCAACTTTACTGCCGCCGAGAATGAACACCCGACACCTATTTTTTTTCTTTTTCTGCGGCTTAAGTAAGAACTGGATAGCCGGAAGGTCTTTGGTGTGGGCGAAGATAAAGATGCTGTCGCCTTTTTGGATAATGTCTTCTCCGCGAGGGATGATGGTGATGTCGCCCCGAGTGATGGCGGTAATAACAAAATGATACATGCCGCGCAGTTCGCCTACTTCACGTAGAGTCATGCCGCACAGGGGGCTTTCTTCATCAATGCGGTAACCGAGAAATTGAATTTTACCTTCGACAAATTCTGCCGCATCAAAAGCGCCACTGCGGCATGAAATTTTAACCATCTCATCGGCAACTTCATCGGTGGGATTGATGAGGAGGTCAATGCCGAGTTTTTCTTTCGACAGGATGGCGCCTTGACTGCGATATTCGATGCTTTTAACTCTGGCGATTCTGGTTTTAACTCCATACTCGCGCGCTAACAGGCAGGCAAGAATGTTGACCTCGTCTAGATTGGTCACTGCGATGAAAATATCGGTTTCCTTGATATTTGCTTGTTCGAGCAACTCTGCGCTGGCACCGTTGCCTGATAACGCCATCACGTTAAGGCGTTCCTGAGCTTTGTTTAGTTGCGCCTCGTCGCGGTCTATCAGGGTGACTTCATGTCCCTCCAGGGAAAGTCTTTCACATAGAAAAAAACCAACTTGACCGGCTCCGACGATCAGTATTTTCATTAAGTTAGTGCTCCAAAAGTGTTACAATAATATGCTTGTAGCTCAAGTAGTATATTCTACTTCTTATTACATAAATTCACATAATCTGCAAGGATAGGTTGCGTATGGAGCGAATTGATCATGTTGGTGTTTTCATTGAGGTGTCGGAAGAGCAGTTGCGTAAAGAGCGTAATAAAACGCGTGAACTGCGTAAGAGTGGTTGGTGGAAACAACGGATAGCTGCAGGTAAATGTTATTATTGCGCCGGTAGCTTTTCAGCTAGGGAGTTAACGCTGGATCATGTTGTGCCTTTAGTACGTGGCGGGCGTACAACCAGGGGTAACTGTGTGCCGGCCTGTAAATTATGTAACAGCAAGAAACAGGATCTGCTCCCCAGTGAATGGCAGGAGTATCTGGAGCATCTGGAGCGCCAAGTTGACTAGGCAAGATAAACCATATCGAGTGTTTTCTAAACACCTTAAGCAGCTTTTTGGCGGCCGGGTGCATAAAATCTCTGTAGATGCGGGGTTTTCATGCCCGAATCGTGGTGCAGATCGAACTCAGCCAGGGTGTCTGTTTTGTACTCCCACCGGTTCAGGATCCTTTGGTATTGCTCGGCTGATGTCGGTGGTTGAACAGATGGAACACGGTAAGAGGGTGATGACTCGTAAGTACAAAGCTAAATATTTTATCGCCTATTTCCAGCCGTTTTCCAATACTTATGCTCCTGTAGAAACTTTGCATGCCCGTTACGATGAAGCGTTGGCAGTGGAAGGTGTGGTTGGTCTAGCTGTTGGAACGCGCCCAGATTGTCTGCCTGCTGATGTCGTTGAGTTGCTCGGGGAATATCACAATAACACCTATCTATGGCTGGAACTCGGTGTCCAGAGTTGTCATGATAAAACACTAAATTATTTGAATAGAGGTCACGATTATGGCTGTTTTGTCGCTGCGTACACTGCGGCTAAACAAAGAGGTTTGCGTGTTTGCGTTCATATTATTCTGGGTTTGCCGGGCGAGAGTGAAGCAGAGATGTTGGCAACTGCTGATGAGATGGCACGTTTGCGTGTGGATGGAATAAAAATTCATTTGCTGCATGTGCTGCAGGATACTGCTTTAGGCGAACTGTACCAGGCGGGTGAGTTCGAATTGTTGACGCGATCCGCCTATGTGCAACTGGCGGTGAATTTTTTGGAACGGCTACATCCTGATACAATGATTCAGCGTCTAACCGGTGATGGTCCGCGAGATATTCTGCTGGCTCCACGTTGGTCGCTAAAAAAGTGGGAGGTGCTCAATGCCATCGAGGATGAGATGGCGTTGCGTGGCACAGTGCAGGGTAGTCGTTGCCGTTATTTGTAAGCTGATGTTTCAACATTAGGTTGGGCATGTGCTGGAGTTGTTTCTATTCCGCCACCCCAAGAGATGAAAACTATTGATGCCCATAGTAGGCTGATAAAAAGAATGAGTATTCGTGACATGGATGGTACCATACACGATCTTTATCATTAAAATCAAGAAGACTGTTTAAGCTGAGCAAAAAAAATATGGATTTATCATTTTTAAATGAACCACAGCGTCAGGCTGTCTTGCACACCGAAGGCGCATTGTTGGTGCTTGCCGGAGCGGGCTCCGGCAAGACGCGGGTAATTACTAGCCGCATCGCTTACCTGTTACAGCGGGTGAGTGCAGAAAATATTATTGCTCTTACTTTCACCAACAAAGCGGCGCGGGAGATGCGTGACCGTGTTATCGAACAGGTGGGGCGCAGTAAGAGCAAGGGGCTTATAGTTTCTACCTTTCACTCTCTCGGGGTGCGCATTCTTCGCCGTGAGATTGAGCGCTTGGGGTATAAAAGCAATTTTTCCATCTATTCTGCTTCAGACCAATTACGTTTGGTGCGTGATCTGGTGCACGGCGAAATGGTGGAGGGGGCAACAGCCGATGCGGAGCGGGTTTTATGGTTGATATCACAAGCTAAAAACAGCCTTGTCAGTGCCGACAATTTTCAGCCCCGTGGCTACGATGGTTATGAATTGCTGGTTGCCCATGTTTATCCTCGCTATCAGCGGCAACTGAAGGCGTGCAACGCTATAGATTTCGACGATATATTGCAGTTAACTATCCGCCTGTTTGATGAATGCCCAGCAGTGTTGGAGCATTACCGGCGTCAGTTCCGCTACATAATGGTGGATGAATATCAGGATACCAATGTGGTGCAGGCGCGCTTGCTCAAGGAGCTTAGCTCCCATCATCATAACTTGTGTGTAGTTGGTGATGATGATCAATCCATATATGGCTGGCGTGGAGCCGATCCGAGTAATATCCTTGATTTTGATAAGGAATTTCCCGCTGTAAAAGTGATCAAACTGGAGCAAAATTATCGTTCAACCGGGAACATTCTGGCAGTAGCAAATTCGTTGATAGCCCACAACAAGGCCAGGCATGGCAAAAAACTGTGGAGTGCCGATGTCCCAGGTGAGCCAGTTGAGTATCGCTGTTGCGATGATGGGGAGGATGAGGCGACGGTGGTGGTGGAATCTATCCATAAATGGCGTTTTAAGTACAAGCTGGAATACCGTGATTTTGCCATTTTATATCGCACCAATAGCCAGTCGCGGGTGTTTGAAGAGCAATTGCGTTATGAAAACATTCCTTATGTACTCATCGGCGGGCAGCAGTTTTTTGATCGTAAAGAGGTTAAGGATGCCCTTGCTTACCTAAAGGTTATTGCCAATACGCAGGATGAAGTTAATCTGTTGCGTATTTTGAATTACCCGAAACGGGGGATAGGTGTGACCAGTGCTGAGCACTTAATTCAGGAATCGGTGAGTAAAGAGATTTCGTTGTGGCAAGCGTTGCAACATCCACAAGAGATATCAGATATGGGGGAAAAAGGTGCTCAGGCGGTGTCGGAATTTGTGGCGCTGTTGCAACGTTATCAGCGCCGTCTGCGTCAACCACAGCATCTGGTGGAGAGTGTGCAAGATCTTTTCAGGGAAATAAAGCTTGAAGAAGAGTTGTACCGTCAGGCCGACGATCCATTGAAGGCGCGGCGGCGGGTGGAAAATATGTACGAGGTTGTTAATGCCCTGTCAAGCTATGTGGAGCGCGAAGCGGTACCAACTTTGGGGGGCTTTCTGGAAAAGGTATCGTTGCTGGATCGCGATGAGCCACATAGCAGCAGCAAGGAGCAAAAGCTTAAACAGGATGCGGTGGTGCTGATGAGCCTGCATTCAAGTAAGGGGTTGGAGTTTCCCTGTGTTTTTATGGTTGGCATGGAGGAGGGCTTTCTTCCTCATCGTAAAATTGTAGAAGAGGGGGGCGATATCGCTGAGGAGCGCCGTTTGTGCTATGTGGGAATAACTAGAGCTCGTGAGCAGTTGCTGATGCTGGGGGCGGCGCGGCGGAAGAAATACGGACGTTTACAGGTGCGCGACCAGAGCCGCTTTATTCAGGAGATTCCACCAGAGTTATTGCAGCAGTTAGATGTGATACCGGCAGAATTGAATCCTCAGGAGCAAGAGGAGTTGGCCAGCAGTTTTTTCAGTGGCATCAATGATATTCTCAATTGAGATAGAGATTAAATCTTTAAGTTGTATGAATTAATAGATAATTATAAAGAAATTTGTTTTATTGTCCGAGTTAAGATACAGGAGCAGTGAGATTTTTGGGTTGTGGATGATCTATTTTCAATAGATGGGATACTGGCTTTGTTTAAAAGAAAAAAAAGTAAACTCACTGGGGTTGTAGGGTTGACCCTCTTTTCTGATGGATTTGCGCTGGTGCAACTTGATTATGCTGCCAACGGTGAAGTGTTGTTGAAAATGGCGCACAGTGTCGAGTGTGGTGGCGACAACTGTACCGCAACCCTGGCTGCGTTGGTAAAGGAACATGGCCTGACGGGGATGCCATGTGCGGTAGTCCTACCCCGCGGCAGTTATAACCTGATTCAGATCAACAGGCCCGATGTTCCGGAAGAAGAGTTGCGCGATGCTGTGCGTTGGCAGATTAAGGATCTGCTCGATTTCCCGGCAGAAGAGGCCGTGATCGACCTGTTCTCCAATGGTGACAGTGGCTCTCAAGAGGTAACTTTTGCTGTGGCAGCGCGTGAGAGTGATGTCCTTGCAGCTGTCGAAGGCATGCGTACAGCGGGGTTGGAAATTAAGGCGATAGATATCCCGGAGTTGGCTTTGCGTAATATTTTAGCTAAAAATGTCGAAAATGAGCGTGGCGTTGCTCTATTGATATTGTGGGAAGATAACGGATTGATCACCGTTGTTCGTAATGGTGAACTAAGTATGTCACGGCGGTTAAATTTTGGTGTTGGGGAATTGCTTGCCGCAGCGGATAACGAATCGATCGAAGGGGTGGAAATTTCTCAAGCGCAGCAGGCAATTCTTGATGATGTGGTACTGGAGATACAACGCTCGTTGGATTACTACGAAAGCAGTATTTCGCGTCAGGCTGTATCTACCCTGATGTTGGCACCAGCCATACAGCCCATCCCGGGGCTGAATGATTATCTTAACACTTATTTGGCTCCCGATGTGCGTGAACTTGATCTGGCAGGGTGGCTAGGGGGTGAATCTTTGAGTGGAATAGAGAGATCGCGCTGTTTGGCAGCGGTAGGGGTAGCGTTGCGCAGTGATTTACTTAAATAGATGCAAGCAGTGGACAACAGCAGGAGCAAGTGATGCAATATATCAACTTATATCAGGATCAATTTAAGCCACAGCGTCATATGTCGATGCTAGCCATTGTTTCTGCTTTGTTGTTGGGAATGCTGGCATTAATGGCAGTACTGGCTTGGTATCAACAGTACAGTGGCCAGAGTCTACGGCAACGCTTGGCTATAGCGCAATCAAGTAATCAAAATTTAATGGATGCGGTTACAGCGATGGAGGAGAAGTTAGCTAATCGTCAGCCCAGTGCCTTGTTGCAAAAGAAACTGATACGGTTACGCGAACAATTGCGCCAGCGTCAACCTTTGCGTTTGGCTCTGGAGCATGAACTGGCACAGGAAGATGTGGTACCCCTCACTTTAACTGCGCTGGCACGGAGACCGCTGCACAAATTATGGTTGAGCAAGGTGGAATTGAACTCTGCGGGTTTAGAGTTGCAATTACAGGGAGTAGCGCTTCAGCCTGCCAATGTTCCTGTTTTTGTGGAACAACTAGCGCAGCAACAGGAGTTTGCCAATAAACATTTCGAGCAATTACAGTTGGAGCGGCGTAAGGACGGTTTATATAAATTTGTCCTGTCTACTACTATGGAGGCGGGGCAATGAAGCAAGTTGACAAAAAGTCCAATCGCCTTGACCAATGGTTTGCGGGGCTAAGCAAGCGGGAGCGGGTAATAGTGTTGGCAGCGTTATTTCTGGTGCCAATCTATCTGTTTGCGCAATTGGTTTACCTGCCCGAAAGGCAACAGCAAAAAAAGATTGCCAGAACTATTGTGTCGAAGAACCAACAAAATCAGGCGTTACAGGTGCAGCTTGAAGAGTTGTCCCGTGTTGTCAATACTGATCCAGATAAACAGCAGCGGCAGCAGATAGCCAAAATGTCGGAACAGATAGCCGCCTTTGATCAGTCGATCCAGACCAGCTTGAATAGCATGGTCCCGCCGCAGCGCATGGCATCTTTGTTGCGCAGCCTATTGCAAAAACGCCCCGGGTTGACCCTTGTCTCCATGAAGAATCTTGCTGCCCAACCTCTGAATGTAGCAACGGAAGGTGTTAGCACCTCGGATACGGAGAAAAAAACTGTTAAAAAAGAGAAGGTGCAAAGTGGTGTGGTTGCTCCGGAAATAGCCCTGTATCGTCATAGCATCGAGTTGCAATTTGATGGTGGTTATTTGGCTGTGGTTAAATATTTTACCGAGTTACAGAAGTTGTCGCAGCGACTGTTTTGGAACGGAGTTGAAATTGAGATGGGCGAGCATTATCCCAAGGCACATGTTCGTGTCGAAATATATACACTCAGCTCCGAGAGAGGTTGGATTGGTGGCTAGATATTCTATTGTTATTTCACTTTTGGCACTGGTGTGGTTTAGTTGTTGGGTGTCTCAAGTTGTTTGGGCACAAAGTGGTGCAGGACTGTACGATCCCATGCGTCCGCAGGTTGCGCTTGTTAATACCAATCCAGCCGATAACGGCAAAGGTGATGGCGATGTTAAGTTTCGTCTTGAGGCCATAGTTGTTTCTGGTCGGCAGCGCACCGCTGTAATTAATGGAATTGGTGTTAGTGTCGGTGAAAGCATTGAAGGTTGTCGTGTTAAGGCAATTACTGCGGATGCGGTGCTTTTAGCGGGCAAACAAGGTAATAAAAAACTTACCCTGCTCTCAGATGAGTCGTTGTTGACTCATTTGCAGCCGGAAGTGTCAGCGCAGTCTTCACCGCCACCAGCTGCCATTGTCCCTGCCGCAGTACAACAGGCTTTGTTGCCGCCACTGCTTCCCGAAAGTGTTGTTGGTGCGCCGGTTCGTTTTGATGTCAGAGCCGAAGATGTTGAAGCCAGCGCTTTTTTTGCCGGTTTGGTAAAAGGTACCGATACCAACATGGTAATTCATCCAGCGGTTACCGGAAAAATAACCCTTCATCTGAAGGGGGTGACGCTGCCAGAGGTGTTGAATGTAGTGCAGCAGGTGTATGGTTACCACTACCGTACAATTGTCGGTGGTTATCAGGTTTTACCCAATGAGATGCAAACGCGCATTTATACGGTAGATTATCTGACATTGAAGCGCAGCGGTATGTCATTAACGCGAGTAAGTTCCGGACAGGTTGCCGAAGGAAGTGACTCATCCGACAATTCAGACGATTCATCTTCAGATAGCTCGTCCAGCTATGGTGGGGATTCAACCTATGGCAGCCAGATAGAAACAACTTCTGATAGCGATTTCTGGACAAACTTTCAAACAACTTTAGAGCAATTGATTGGTACTACAGATGGACGTAGGGTTATTGTTCAGCCACAGGTGGGGCTGGTGGTGGTGCGTGCTATGCCTGAAGAGCTTGATATAGTTGCTGACTATTTACGTCAGACTCAAAGTACTTTGCAGCGCCAGGTTATTTTGGAAGCTAAAATTATTGAAGTTGAACTCAGTGACGGTTTTCAGGCTGGTATCAACTGGGGGGCATTGATTCATGATGGAACTGATTTAGCCCGCATTGGGCAGGTTGGCGGTGGAACCAGCATCAGTGGCGGCACTAGTGAAATATCTGGTAGCTATACCAACCTTGATCCTGGTGCTCCCTCGGCACTGAGCGGTTTAGTTGCGTCGTCCTTTGGCGGTGTTTTTTCGGCAGCGGTAGAACTGCAGGATTTCCAGGCTTTTATCGAAGCGGTCAAGACCCAGGGTGATGTGCAGGTATTGTCCAGCCCCCGTGTTTCCACTGTCAACAACCAAAAAGCGGTAATCAAGGTTGGTACCGATGAATTTTTTGTTACCGATATCTCCAGCGACACTGTTACCGGTACCACGACGACTACCACTCCCGACATAACTTTGACACCATTCTTCTCCGGTATTGCCCTCGATGTAACGCCGCAAATCAGTGATGCCGGTGCGGTAACGTTGCATATCCATCCGACGGTCAGCGAGGTGGTGGACCAGACCAAGGTGATAACTGTCAGCGGTCAGGAGCAGTCGCTACCGCTGGCTTTCAGTAGTGTGCGTGAGTCGGATACAATTGTGCGTGCGCGTAGCGGTCAGGTGGTGGTTATTGGCGGGTTGATGAAAAATTCTACAACGACGGACACCGCAGCTGTGCCCCTGCTCGGAGCTATTCCGGGGATAGGACGTTTATTCAGACAACAGAAAGATGTTGGGCGTAAAAGTGAGCTGATTATTCTCCTTAAACCGCAGGTGGTGCAGCAAGATAGCGACTGGGCTGATGATATGGAGCAAACGCAGCAGCGGATGCGGCGACTACTGTAAATAAAAAGGTAACTATCCAGCATGTTGAGCACGTAATCCCCACATCAAGGGACACATGAACCTATCCATGGGGCTTGTTGTCGCCGTCCATGGCGACAAACACCCTTGCTGTGGGGATCACGTGCCCAACGGGAGAGGTTCTGAATAGTTACACTTCACCCTTTATATGGGGAGACACAACCACTTTAGAGGTGTGTAAAGATATATGTATTTAGACCACTTCCATTTTGTTGAACGCCCGTTCTCGTTAACTCCGGACACAGGTTATTATTACAATAACTTCAGCTGTCAGGAGGCGATGAATGTAATTCTTGTGGCGTTGGAAAGTGGAGAAGGGATCATTAAGATTACCGGTGAGGTGGGAACTGGCAAGACCATGATGTGCCGGAAATTGCTGAATGATTTGCCTGACGAGATGGTTACTGTTTATTTGCCGAATCCGTTGATGGAACCGCAACAGTTATATCGTGCCGTAGCGCAGGAACTTGGTCTTGACGCTGTTGCTGATATCTCGGTTGCCGATTTATTGAATCGGCTGAATGTACGTTTGATTAACCTGGCAGCTTCTGGTCGACAGGTGGTGGTGTGTGTCGACGAAGCGCAATCAATGCCTGTTGAGACCCTTGAAGCGCTGCGCTTACTAAGTAATGTTGAAACAGAGAAGCGCAAACTGTTGCAGATTATTCTTTTTGGCCAGCCTGAATTAAATCAGCGTCTAGCCGGTAAGGATTTGCGCCAACTGCGGCAAAGGATTGGGTTCTCATATACACTAAAACCCTTAACATTTGATGGTTTTCAAGGGTATTTATGCCATAGATTACACGTGGCTGGTTACGGTGGCGGAGAACTGTTCACCAATGGAGCCCAACGTCAACTTTATCGTGCTGCGCGGGGGATTCCTCGGCTGGTTAATATTTTAGCGCATAAATCGTTAATGGCCGCTTATGGTCGGGGTGCTACCAGGATTGGTCGGCGTCAGGTCAAACAGGCTATCGCTGATACCGATGATGTTTCTTGCTCAACACGCCAGTGGTCAGTAATCGTGTTTGGTGCTGTGGTGGTATTGTTATCGTGTTATTTCGGCATAAAAACCGCACACTATTTTTTCGGATAATAGTCAATGAGCCTTATCAATCAAATGCTGAAAGATCTTGAAGATCGTCGTCAACAACAGGGCAGTGGCGCGACGCAGCCTGTCAGTATAGTTCCTTGCCCACAACCGTCACGGAATCGTTTTAGGTTAATGAGTGCTGTGGCGCTGGTTGTGGTTGTTGTCGGTTCCATTGGTGGTCTTTGGTGGTATCAGCAGCGTCAATCTGTAGAAGAAATAGAACCCCAGGAGCTGGTTCCGCCAGCTTTGGAGCAACCACGAACAGCAACAGTTGTTTTAGCGGAAACGGACGAAAAATCAACCGCATCGATGGAGGAAACGACGACAGTAGCGGTAATTGACACGAATGTTGTGCTTGTTCCCGCAGATATGGATGAGGTGGTAGATAAGTCAAAAGTTGCTGTTGAAAAGAGGGTAGCAGCCAGGACAACTACAGAAGCTGCGGCTTCTATCCCTACAGCTTCCGTTGTTGATAAAGCGGTTAAATTGCCTCTAGCTTCCGATGTTGCCGGCAGGGCAGAAGCCGAACCAAAGACGCGAAAATTGATAACGGCAATAAAGGTTGCTGAAACGCTGACGGTGGAAAATCAGATTAAACGATTGCAGTTGCGCTCAGATCGAGCGTTAGCGCAGCGTAATTACGATAAGGCCGCGAAACTGTTGCGGCAGGTGTTGGCTTTAGAACCTGGCTCCCCCCAGCAGTGGCGACAGCTTGCTGTGGTTTATCTGCAAGCGGGGCAGCTGGCGGCTGCGTGTCAAGTGGCGGATGATGGTTGCGCAAAGTACCCTCACGATAAAGAGTTACGGGTGTTTCAGGCACGGCTATTGCTGGAGACAGGCAATAAAACTCAAGCGTTGGCGGCATTAAAACTTGTTGCGCCGTTGCCGGCGGTTGCTGCGGCGAGTGAGTACTATGCTCTATTAGCATCATTGCAACAGCAAAATGGTGCTGCTGCTGAGGCTCAGGAAAATTATGCAGCTTTGGTTGCCGCATTTCCCCAACGTGGCGAGTGGTGGATTGGACGCGCTATTTGTGCAGATCAGTTGGGGCAGCGTGTTGCTGCGCGCAATTATTTTGAACAGGCTCTACGTTGTACCAAATTGGCACCACAACTTAAGCAGTATGCACTGCAACAATTAAACCGCTTAAAAGGGTAGTAAATTTATGGCTGTCCGGAAAAAAATACGCATTGGCGACCTGCTGGTCGCCGGGGAAGTTATCAGCGAAGATCAGTTGATACATGCCCTGAAAACGCAAAAGGCAACTGGCGGTAAACTTGGTCATACCCTGACTGAACTCGGTTATATAACCGAAGATAGTCTGCTTGAGTTTTTGTCGAAACAGTTACAACTGCCTTTGATAGATCTACGTCAGTTCAAATTTGACCAGCAGATTGTGAAATTAATTCCTGAAACTTTGGCGCGACGCTTTCGGGTGGTTGCGCTTACCCGTGAAGCAAACGGGCTTCTCATCGGTATGGCCGATCCCACCGATATTTTCGCTCAAGATAAGCTGGAAGCTATCACGGGGGAGAATGTTACCCCAGCTATAGTACGCGAAGCCGATTTGCTGCGGGCACTGGATAATGTTTATCGGCGTACAGATGAGATCGAAAATATCGCTGAGGAGTTGGGCGAAGAACTGTCCCAAACCGATTTTAATCTCTCTGATCTCCTGCCTGATAGTCAGCTTGAAGATGCACCGGTGGTGCGTTTGCTGCAGACATTGTTTGAAGATGCTGTGCAAGTCGGAGCGTCGGATATCCACATAGAACCGGATGAGAACGTGTTGCGTATTCGTCAACGGATAGATGGAGTGCTGCACGAACAGGTGATGAAGGAGAAGCGGGTTGCAGGTGCCCTGGTTTCGCGGTTAAAGCTGATGAGCGGGTTGGATATCTCTGAACGTCGTTTGCCACAGGATGGTCGTTTTAATATTCGCGTTAAAAATAAAAGTATCGATATCCGCCTCTCCACCATGCCTTTGCAATATGGCGAATCGGTGGTTATGCGCTTGCTCGATCAATCTAGTGGGTTGCTCAAACTGGAACATATAGGGATGCCGCCTGACATACTGGAACGGTTTCGCCGTTTTATCCATCAACCTCATGGTATTGTTCTGGTCACCGGTCCAACTGGTAGTGGTAAAACTACCACTCTGTACGGAGCGCTTAATGAGTTGAACAGCCCAGAAAAAAAGGTGATCACCGTTGAAGATCCCGTAGAATATCGTTTGCCACGTATCAATCAGGTTCAGGTGAACACCAAGGTGGGGTTAACCTTTGCCGGAGTGTTGCGCACCGCCTTGCGTCAGGACCCCGATATTGTCATGGTGGGGGAGATGCGCGATCAGGAAACCGCGGAGATTGGGCTACGTGCGGCAATGACCGGTCACCTGGTGTTATCTACCCTGCACACCAACGACTCTATCAGCACCGCGTTACGACTGCTGGATATGGGTGCAGAAGGTTATGTGGTGGCAAGTTCATTGCAGGCGGTGCTGGCACAACGGCTGGTGCGGCGGGTGTGCGAAAGTTGCACCATCGATGACCCTTTAACCCCGCAGACGCGTGCATGGTTGCACAATTATTTAGGTGAAGATAAACCGATCCCCAATTTCAAACGCGGTCGCGGCTGTAGCCAGTGTAACAACTCTGGCTATCGTGGGCGAATCGGTATCTTTGAGTTGCTCCCGATGGATGTTGATCTAGCCGATGCCCTGCGCCGCAACGAAAGTGCAGCCTTTGCTCGATTAGCACGGGTACAACCAGGGTTTGTATCGTTAGCAGATTGTGCTCTTCGTTGATGGTATGCCAATTCGGCAATCGTAGGGGCGAATCTGTGTGTTCGCCCGGTCTTGGGTTTGTTCGTCGATGGGTTTTCGGTTGTAACCAAAACAATGGCAGATATGCGAAAAACAAGGATTCGATCAACGATAAATTGACGCATTGCCCACCCCGTAGAGACGTTGCAGGCTTCGACTCCGCTCAGCCACCGTGCAACGTCTGTACAAAGCAAGCGCAACGTCTGAACAAAACAAGCAGGCTGTAACAAGAGACAAAACCCGTAATAAAAGGTTACGCGCATTGAAAATGGTGGATGTTTAATTGCCCACCCCGTAGAGACGTTGCATGCAACGTCTGTACAAAGCAGCGCAACGTCTGTACAAAGCAAGCGCAACGATAGCATAAGAAACAATATTACAGGACATTAAACCATGCCAAATTATATCTATAGCGCCCGCCGTCCCGGTGGCGAACAGGTCGAAGGCGAAATGGAGCTTGGTTCCAGTTCTGCGGTGGCGGCTCAGTTGGCAGACAAAGGTTTAATTCCCGTCACCATTAAAGAATCACAAACAGATGCTGGCGTACAAAAAAGCAAAGATAAACAGTTAAACTTTGATTTTTTAAAACGGAAAAAAAAGGTTGGTGCTGATGAATTGATCCTGTTTTGCCGCCAAATGTTTGCTCTTACCCGTTCAGGGGTGCCGATGATGCGTTCCTTGCAGGGGTTGATCGAATCGACACAAAATCTAACATTTCAACAGGCACTGCGTGGGCTGGTGGAAAACTTGGAAGCAGGGCGTGAACTCTCTGCGGCGATGGCTGTGTATCCCGATGTTTTCCCCAATTTGATGGTGCGTATGGTGCAAGTGGGTGAAAACAGTGGTAAATTACAAGAATCGTTTGAGCAACTGGCAAGTTATCTTGAGTTTGAAAAAATGACCCGTGAGCAAATTAAGGCGGCCATGCGCTACCCAACCTTCGTGGTGATAGCCATCAGTATTGCCATGGCGATACTTACGCTGTTTGTTATTCCAACCTTCAAAAAGGTGTTTGCCGGTTTTGGTGCCGAATTACCGCTACCAACTCGAATTATCATGGGAGTTTCCGAGTTTGCCGTCAGCTATTGGCCATATATTTTAGTTACCATGCTGTTGGCCTCCTTTGGGGTTCGTCGCTATTTAAAGACCGAGCGTGGTCTTTGGCAGTGGGATAAATATAAATTGCGCATCCCAGTAGTTGGTTCAATCTTGCTGCGCTCATCGCTAGCACGCTTCGCTCGCTCCTTTGCCATGGGCTATGGCAGCGGTGTGCCGCTGGTGCAAGCTTTAAACTATACCTCGCGGGCGATTGAAAACAGTTATCTTGGTGGTAAACTTAATGAGATGCGCAATCTTTTAGAGCGCGGTGAAACTATGACTCGCAGTGCTGCATCATTACAAATTTTTACCCCGCTAGTGTTACAGATGTTAGCGGTGGGTGAAGAAACCGGCTCTATAGATAGTATGCTGCTGGAAGTTGCCGGATTTTATGAGCGCGAAGTGCAATATGAGCTAAAAAATTTAACCAGCGCCATTGAGCCGATTCTCATTGTGGCTATTGGTGGTATGGTGCTGGTGTTGGCATTAGGGGTGTTCCTGCCTATGTGGAATTTGGCAGGTGTAATGCGGTAGAGATGATTAGGATTACGATGCAAATTGGTGGATGATAAGTATGGGCGGGTTGCGCCCGCCCTTGATCGGGAACGTACAAATGGGGAAGATACATCCGGCGTTGGCGGTGCGCCAACAAAGGGCGACCGGCAGGTCGCCCCTACGGGAAAAAATAACCCAACAATAAAGGAGAAAAAAATGAACAATCAAAAAGGTTTTACCCTTATCGAACTGATCGTGGTGATCGTGATTTTGGGGATTTTATCGGCGGTTGCGGTGCCTAAGTTTGTGGATTTACGCACAGAGGCAAAAGATGCCGCAGCTGAAGGGGCTCGTGGTGCTGTGGCCAGTGCTATGTCCTTAGCACATTCAAAATCTCTTGTTGGCAATCTTGCTGGTGACGCAGATGTTACAATGGAAGGAGAAACCGTTACGATGATTGGCAGTTATCCAATAGCTAATACTGCTGGTATTGTTGTCGCGGCAGCGCTGTCTACAAACGATTGGGATATTTCTGGTGGTGGGGGAGCAAGTGGCAACAAATTATTAATTTGTACCGATGACCCTACATTAACATCGACATATAAAGCTTGTTTTGTTTATCAGGCAGCAGACACTAGCGCGGGAAAAGCAGCCAAGGTATCGCAAGTTCTTGGTTCAACTCTTGCTATAACTGCCACAGGGATTAGTGGTAGTGGTGGAGCAAGTTTCGCG
>NBLX01000075.1 GCA_002084705.1 Desulfobacteraceae bacterium 4572_35.1 | reverse complement strand
GCGAACTCTTAAAGGAGATCCGACATGGCTCTAAAAGCAAATCAAGTAAGGATGATAGCGGGTGACACCCTTCCAACAATGACAGGGCAGCTCACAGACGATGATGGTTCAGTCATCGACATCTCTAGTTACACAATCACCCTCCACATTAAATACGATACTCCTAAAGTGGTCCCTGCTGTTGTAACCGATGCGGCCAATGGCAAGTATGAGATTCAGTGGAGTGCGGACGATTTTGTGAAAGGTAAATGGAAGTTTGAGTTGCAGATCACCGACAGCAATGGGGCTATCCAGACGGTTAATCGTCACGAAGACAATGATCGGCTGCTTGAGTTTATTGTTGATGGCGAGGTGGCGTAATGCAGGTGACACTTGAGCAAAATAGTGTCGGTGTCTCTCTTGGCACCACACTATTCAAGGCATCGTTCGGCTTAGGTGGATCGGCTGGTTTGTCTGCTTATCAGATATGGAAAGGTCAGGGCAACGTGGGGGGTGAACAAGACTTCCTCGACAGCCTCAAGCCTGAGACATCTTCGACAGGCCAAACGGTAGAGGTGCAGGGTGCGTTAAATGCCTCTGAAGATCCCGACACTGAAAACCCATACATGACTACCTCTGCAACCGAATCATCAATCACTACGCAACGTGTGGACTATGACGCACTGGTTGCCGCCACTTTATCAATCTAAGGAGATTAACCCATGAGCCAACAAACAAATATTTCAGCAGCGTTAGTCCGCACCGCACAAGCTCTCAACACTGTCGCAGGTCGTGTCGGCACCCTTGCATCACTCAATACAACTGAAAAAACTAACCTTGTCGGCGCATTGAATGAGGTGCGCGACTTGGCCTTAGCATCAAGCGGTGCAGGTATTAACGATACCGTTACAGCCACAGATTCAGCATGGTCATCAACTAAGATTGTCGAGCAGATCAACGCTGCTGTTGCTGCCATCATTAACGGTGCCGCTGGTGACAGTGACACCCTCTCAGAGCTGGCAACGCAGATCACCGCACTAGCTCAAGCTGATAACGGGCTGCTGAGTTTTGCCGCTGAACAGACACTTGATGCTGGCGAGCAGTTGCAGGGCTGCACCAACTTAGGCATTGGCGATCCTACGCATGACTATACTGCCGATGTGACCTCTACTCTAAACTCTGGGCTGTAAGTTATGAGCAGCCAACAAACAGAGATAACGGGAGCATTGCAGCGGCTTGCTGAGGCTGTTAATGCGGTGGACGCTAAAGCGGGTGGGTTTGATTTCACCGAGACGACAAATCCCCTCATCACAACAAACCCCGCAGCGGATGCAACGTGGATTAACAACGTGAGCGGGGAGATATTTGTTTGTACTGATGCAACGACTGACCAGAATACTTGGATTGGGCAGCTTGGGACGGTTGTTGAGTATGTAGCTGCACCAACGACAATTCCTATCGGCATAGCAGGAACACAAGACTTTGGCGTTGCCCCTGCTGATTATGATTTAACCAGTATTGGCCTCGCTGAGATGGAAGGAACAACAACCGCTGGAGATGACAACTACGGTAACTACATCCAAACAGCTACATCGTCCATCATGTGCCACATACCTAAATTTTTCTACCGCGTAGGTAATGCGGCCTCGCCTCAATTTGCAGTGTACGGGGCTAACGCCTTAGATATTGCTGGTACCGATACTTACGCTGACGAGGCAACAGCTAACGCTGCTGGATTTGCCATGCATCGAGCGTTTATTGATGGCGGAGCTGAAAAGGATGGCTTCTTCATTGATAAATACAAGTGTAGCCCAGCCGACAACGATAAAGGGGTATCAGTTAAAAATGGCGTACCAATTTCCCTAGCAACGACGTCTGGCTACACAAAATCCGACACAATGACTGGCTGTGACGGCAAGCTGTACGACGCTGTAACACTGAGCAGGGCAAGAGGCACAGGCTTCAATAATGCCTCAATCTTCATGATGGGGGCAATTGCACTGCTATCAGTTGCTCACGCTCAAGCAGCAACGGCTGACACTAATTGTGCTTGGTATGATGGTGCTGGAACGACCAATTTCCCCAAAGGATGCAACAGTTCTCTTAGTGATGTTAATGATGCAGGGGTTACATATACAACAGCTGGTGATAGTGGTTCCGCTGATAAACCATTAACAGGTTCAGGTGCGCCGTTCGCCAAGACCACCCATAACGGTCAAAACAGTGGTATTTGCGACCTTAATGGCGGGATATACGAGGTTGCCCTCGGGGTGACGAACTTCGGTACAGCGGCTGATGCCAATACGGCCATTACCACTGACAGCATCTATCTACTCAAACAAGCAACGGCACTGAAAGACCTGACCGCTGGTTGGGATGGGGCCACGGACGCATGGGGCAACACGACGCATCTTGCCACGCTTTACGATCTAGTAACATCCCCGCACGCTCTCGGGTCAACAACTGGAACTGTTTATTGGGGTAGTAGTAGCAACGCTGCATTCTCGGCAGACACATCGGGCGTTAGCCGCGACCTGTGCGGGTTTGTGCCGAAAGACGATAGTGCTTCCGACGCAACAGGCACAAACCAGTTCGGCAATGATTACTGTTATCGCTACAACCGTCAGAATATGTATGCTCGTTGCTGTGGTTACTGGAGCAATGCTGCGAATGCAGGTTTGTTCTACCGTAATTTCAACTACAACCGGACGTATGACTACTTCTATTATGGGTTCCGGTGTTCCGCCTATGTTTGATTTTATGTTTAGTGGAGCGGTAGCGAACATATGAGTAAGGCACACAACCCAGAAGTCAACTTGCACATAAAGCTATTCAAGATGATCGCGCTAGCGAATATTTACCTTAACCATTTTCCTAGGCATGAAAAGTACGGCCTAGCGCAACAGATCAGAAACGTGATGTACGATATTTACAACCTAGTGACTGAGTGCCAGAAGCGGTACCACAAGAAAACAACGCTTACGTCACTGGACATCAAGCATGAGCAATTACGCATGATGTTTAAATTGGCACACGAACTGAACTACTTACAGTTTAAAAATGGCAAGCGTTGTGACACCGAAAAGGAGGCCAACAGGAGGTACATCGCAATCTCCTCATTGGTCAACGAAGTAGGTGCCATGATAGGCGGCTGGATTAAATCAGAATTTAAATAGAACTAAAGGGAGTGCCCTCATAATGCTCGATGCTGTGGTAACTGGAGCAATGCTGCGAATGCAGGTTTGTTCTACCGTAATTTCAACAACAACCGGACGAATGACAACAACAATAATGGGTTCCGGTGTTCCGACTATTTCTCCCCTGACATTATGCAGATAAATACTGGAGACATAGGGATGGCGCTTCCTGTCGAGTCGACGAAATTTACCGAGGTCAAGACTGAATTACATTCTTGTTCCTTAGCTCAAGTGGCCGACATTGACAACCTATACAATGGTTATTTGTCGGCTAGAAAAACTAAACGAACCAAGAAGGCTGTTTACGAATTTGAAAAGGATCTTGGTCGCAATTTGCAGGCGCTCTCCGATGAGTTAACCGCCGGGACCTACGCGCCGTCTGGCTACCGAGAGTTTAAAATCTATGAACCGAAGGAGCGGCTTATTGTCGCCCCAACATTCAGAGACAGTATCGTCCAGCACACTGTTTACGATCTCGTTTACGATGACTTTGATCGCGGCTTTATTTTTGATAGTTATGGCTGTCGCAGGGGGAAAGGTACACATAGAGCAAGCGCCAGAGTTCAAAAGTTTATGCGCTCTTCTGACGCTGAATCATATTATCTACAGCTGGACATACGCAAATATTACTACCGAATGAACCACGTCATGTTGCGCGATAGGTTGGCACGAAAAGTTAAAGATGAAGGGCTTCTGGATCTTATGATGCTGTTTGTCTCAACGGGTGACCGAGGGTTATACGTAGGCAACGTGCTATCTCAACTGTATGGCCTTATCTACCTCGACAGGCTCGACCACTATATAAAGAGGGTGTTAAAGGTTAAGAAGTATATAAGATACGTAGACGATTTTATATTGATAGGGTTATCAAAAGATCAAGCTACTGAGTACAAAATACTAATAGAATTGTATATTAAACAACATCTTGCGTTGGAACTATCGAAATTCCGCAAAGCTAAGGTAAAGAGTGGGTCTAACTTTGTTGGATATAGGACGTGGCAGCACAAAAAGCTGCTTAGAAAAAGATCTATATACAGATTCACCAAGGCTTTAAAGATCGGCAATATGAACTCTATCATGTCGATGCTAGGTCACGCAAAGCACTCATGTAACTACATGAATATGGTTAAA
Source organism: Desulfobacteraceae bacterium 4572_35.1 (assembly GCA_002084705.1). Lineage (GTDB taxonomy): Bacteria > Desulfobacterota > Desulfuromonadia > Desulfuromonadales > Desulfuromonadaceae > Desulfuromonas. The sequence goes on along the minus strand of NBLX01000075.1, from coordinate 3,756 downwards.
CAACTGGAGGAACGCAATGCACTATAAATACACAGTATATCAAACGACAGGCCCGAACGGAACAACCGTAGTCCACCGACAGCAAGAGGGAGTTGACATTACTAGACTCGGTGAGATTGACGGAGTGACCTACTTATGCGCCAACGCAGAGATTGACCTTGCGGCACAGCCTAAGCAAATCACATTAGAGCAGGCCACGCTAACGCTTGATGAAATTCTAACACTACGAGATCAGCCGTATTTGTCGAGGAAGATCGAAGCCATCAAGCAACAAGCATCCATCGACGCTAACAAACCAGTAACCGTAAACGGCATCACATACAACGGTGGCGATGGCAGTGCAGCGGCTATCAACGGAGCCATTGGTCTAGCTAATGCAAAAGGGTTATTTGTTGTCACGATATGGGACATCAATAACGTGAACGCTGAGTATTCGTTGACGGAGGGTATGGCAATTGCTGCTGCTATTGGTGAGGCTTATGCTGATGTAATGTATAAACGCAATGAGGATATAGCGGCACTGACTTGATACGGCTAGATCATCTCGTTGATACGCACGACATGATACGCCCACGGCCTCTTGCATAGATATTATGTTACGCCGTGGCTTTCTTGTGTACCGCGAAATGTGTACCACCTGTGTACCGCAAACCCCGCAAACGTAGAGCCAGTGTGGGGGAACGAGAGTTCGACTCTCCCACACTGGCTTAAATATCTCGGACGTGGGTTCGATTGAATGTAATATGGAATCGAATTGAAGAAACTAGGATGACGTGTAGGTCACATGATGCGCATAGTTTATGTATTATAAGTGTAGCCAGTATTTTGCCAGCTTTCGACGAATCGTTTTTTTAAGTTATTGTTTTTATTGGCTTAAATATTAATAAGCGCGGGTTCGATTCCCGCCGCCTCCACCAAACAAAGCCTGTAATTCTAACGAGTTACAGGCTTTTTGTTTGCCAGCATTACCCTGAATTACCAGGGTTTACCGACCGATATGCCAGCTTTTATGCCAGCTTTATTGGGTGAACATCTTGACAGCTTTGTTGCCAGCTTTGGGGAGTGCGTTCGGTACCCATCGTGCGTAGGCTTTTGTAGTCATGTGCGTGTCGCTATGGCCCATTTGATTTGCTACCCATGCGAGAGGTTCGCCAGCTGATAGCATCATTGATGCGTAAGTGTGGCGTGTTTGATATGGGTTGCGATAGCTGACACCAGCTTTTTTAAGCAGTGGCCGCCAGTATGATTCTCTGATTTGCTTATCACCAGACCACGGCTTGTTGTATTTAGGGTGGTGAAATACACGTTCACCAGCAAGCGCGGTAAATTTCCGTTGTGCTAAAAGTGCTTCACGTGCAGGTGGTAACATCTTTACCGTGCGGTCACCGCTGACCGTTTTTGTTTTTTCTTTTCGTTCATCGTCGTTGGTGGCCGCTTTGATTGCTGCGGCTGTTTCTGCTTTGCTGACCCTGATTTCACTTTCGATAAAATCAATATCATCCCACAGCAAGCCAATCATTTCAGACGTTCGCAATCCTGACCATATCGCGAACTGAACGAGGTTCTTAAACTGGCCAGTTGCTGCGGCGAGTATCGCGCTTTGTTCTTCGCGGGTCAGCGGTTCAACGTGTTGAGCTTTCGGCTGTTCTTTTTTCTTGTATGACCATCCCGCAAGTGGGTTCGATTGAATGTAATCATCCTCGACGGCATCTTCCAGCGCAGAGCGCAACGGGCTGATCAAGTTGGCGATCCGCTTTCGGGAACAGTCCAACCCTGAAACCCATTCACGCACGTCAGCACGGCGCAGATCGGCAAGCGGAATGTCGCCGAACTCTGGAACGAGTCGATTTTTTATAGTCTTTAGGTAGTCTTCATAGGTGCTGGCCTTGAGCGTTGGTTTCTTGTCTTCCAGCCAGTTGGTCAGGAATGTGCCTGTGGTTGTTTCTGGTCCGTTGTTGCTGAACTTAGCGACGCGCTTTGAATTGGGGAATGTTGCCGCATAATCGAACGCCCCTGTTTCAATGGCATCGACAACGGCTTCCCTGTGGCGTGAGGCACGTTTTAAATTAGCGGCGGTGGGCTTGAGCTTGAGCCTTTCGCGGCACCTCTTGCCCTTATATTTAAATGTGATCTCGATGGTCGAAGCGCTAGCGGCTTTGACTGCTGTGAATGTTCCACCCATCGGTAGTACCCCTCTATATCTATTAATACGCGACCGTCTTGGGCTTTCACCCAAACGTCACCCTTTTGCCAAACCCCGTCGAGCACTTTCCCGCGCACGGCACGTTCAGAATATCCACTTTCTTCTGCAAATTTTTTAATAGTGACATATTTCAGCATAATTCATTCCAGTGGTGGTGATTCGCTACGCTCCGAGCTTGCCCAGTTCGTCCTCGCACTCGCTGTGCGTTCCGGAAGCTTGAGCGATCAAGCGCAGATTGTCGGCGATGTTTTTCCAATAGGCGTCATCTTTTGCGGTGATCGTGCGGGCTGTGTCAACCAGAGCCAGTTCGCGACAGGACATGGCGTGGGTAGGATCGGCAAGCAGCTTGTGCCAGAACTTATCCCCCATGCTTATCAATATCTGCTTAATTTCTTCAGGCTTGCACCCTGCATAATAGGCCACTTCAATTACTGTTTGGATTGATGGCGGCTTTGGATATGCTGGGTCAAGCATTCGGACGATAGTGTAATACGCCACGCCAACGCCTGATCGCTTGTGAAAGTTGTAGGCGTTTTCGTACCCGCTGCGCTTGAATGCTTGCTCGATTAAGACCATTGCTTTTTTTACTTCTGGTGACTTCATAGCGATTCTCCCCGTTCCGTTTCGCGCTGTGTAATGTCAATGTGTGTTAATATTTAACACCATGTGAATAATGTAAATAATACACGACAGCGGGAACGAGTCAAGCGAATGATACATTAAAACCACAAAAGACTTTTGCTTGGTTAATTATCGCAGAACTGTGATTGCGTAACATAGCTACAGCTATATAAGAAAGTACCCTAATGTGATAAATCGACTCACATCATGTTGAAATAAGTATTGACACACTATTTAATGGGGTATATCGTCCATGTCATCAATACGGCTCACATGATGTGAACTGTTGTCACGGAGGAAAGAGCATGGACGTGGATTGCAATGCAACAATGTGCGAGCACAACTACAAGTTAAACTGTTTGCGTGGCGTTGAGGATGGGAAGCGGGGACAAGTTGAGCAGATCGATAAGCATGGGGTCGCCACATTCTCGACGACAGTCGAGATCGGCAAAAACGGGCGTTGTGTCCACTACCAAGAAAAGGGCTAAGCCAATGGCTGAAGAGTATCCGATTGAAGAATATGAACTATTGAAAGATGTCGTGGCGAAGCTGGCCGGGGTCAGTGCTGTTTCTGCACGGAACTGGATGGGCGGCAAATACCCACACGGGATCAAGCGCGGAAAGTATTGGCTTGTCCACCCGCTTCAATTCCGGCAATGGTGGGCCGATGGCGGCCCGACACCCAGCTAATTTTTTTTGGTCAACGACTTCACTTGATGTGAGGTAATGTGTCACAACGATAGCAGGGAGAGTGCTTATGTATTACACAGCAAGACCACGGCAAACCAGATTTTTTGGGGTAATTATTGATCGGAGTTGGGGCTTTAAGGCCAACGCATGCAACGTGGCATGGCGGCTGTTCTGCTGGGCCATCGTCGCAATGCTGGCATTCATTGCCGCCTGTGTCGGCGTGATGATTTTTACCGCTATGG
>NBLX01000074.1 GCA_002084705.1 Desulfobacteraceae bacterium 4572_35.1 | reverse complement strand
AAACCATAGAACTCAGTGGCATCTTCCTCCTGACGGTCTCCATCCACTTTACTAATTACGTAAAAAACCGGTTTATCTACCCGGCGCAGCATCTCTGCCACCTCTTGGTCTGCGGGGGTCAATCCTTCACGCGTATCCATAACAAACAGTATGAGATCAGCCTCTTCCATAGCCAACTGTGATTGTTCACGCATCTGAACCAACATGCGCACTTCACTTACTGGTTCAAACCCACCCGTATCTATCAAGGTAAAAGGGATATCATAACGGGTAACATCGGCATAATTAAACAGGGTCGATTTACCGACATTCGGTCGCCCTACTATTGCAACAACAGCCATTTAATTCCTCTTGCTTTTCTAATAATCTTAATTTATTATTCGTAACCGAACTCACGCAGCATCCGCTCCGAATCCATCCAGTTTTTCTTAACTTTGATAAATAATTCCAGAAACACTCTAGTACCTAGAAAACGCTCAATTTCAAGGCGAGATTCTTTACCTAAGGTTCTGATCATACTCCCACCCTTGCCTACCAATATACGCTTGTGAGCATCACGACCAACATGAATTACTGCCTGAATAGCTATCAGATTCTTGCCCGGTCGCTCTTCAAAACTTTCCACTTGAACAGCAACGCCGTAAGGCACTTCCTGATGCGTTTTACGCAAAATCTGTTCGCGAATCATCTCGGCGACAATAAATCTTTCCGGCAGGTCGGTGACCATATCTTCAGGATAATACAGCGGTCCATTGGGCATAGCTGCGCTCACCAGTTCCACCAAACGTTCAACACCTTCACCGGTATAAGCCGATAATGGCACAATCTCTTTAAATGAAAAACGTTCTGAATAACGTTTAATCAGAGGCAATAATTTATCTTTGGCTACCAGATCTACTTTATTAATGACCAGAATAACGGGAATCTCACTCTGCGCAAGGATATCCAAGATATAGTCGTCTCCGCCACCAACACTATCGGTGGCTTCAACCAAAAACAGCACCAGGTCTACTCCACGACAAGCCGACAGAGCCTGATCAACCATATATTTATTCAACTTGCCGGTGGCTTTATGAATGCCGGGCGTATCAAGAAACAAAACTTGAGCGGCATCCGTGGTATGAATACCTAAAATGCGATTACGGGTTGTCTGAGGTTTATCGGCTGTTATAGCAATCTTCTGCCCTAAAATCTGGTTGAGCAAAGTTGACTTCCCAACATTTGGTCGCCCAACTATGGAGACAAAGCCCGATTTAAAATTATTGTCTGAATTCACAATTTACCTTTACTTCATATACTATAGAATAATTATCTCAACATACTTATCGAGATTAGAGTGTATCGGTAATCGGCTAACTAGTTGATTCAAATTTTTGCAATGCCAGGCATGCTGCCTGCTGTTGTGCCGATTTCTTACTACTACCAGAGCCCTCACCTAATTTTTTACCATCACAGCACACAACTACACTATAGTGTCGCTGATGATCTGGGCCAGAAACATCTGTAAGTTCATAACTGGGGGCCTGTCCATAGTGGGCTTGTGCCAATTCTTGCAACCGGGTCTTATAGTCCTGTGACTTACGTCCGGCAACTTGTTTAGCAGCAACTTCAAATAACGACATCAAGACATCGCACGCCACTGACCAGCCCGCGTCAATAAAAATCGCACCAAAAACTGCTTCAAGAGCATCAGCTAACAGGTTGTCTTTATCGTTTCCGCCGCTGCGTTGTTCTCCTCGTCCCAAACGCAAACAACATCCCAACTGCAACTTACGAGCAACCTTAGCCAAAGCTGTAGCACTTACCAGTTCAGCTCTGATGCGCGACAATTCCCCCTCGGGAAATTGCGGGTAATTGTGGTATAAAAAATCTGCAGTCACCAGATCAAGCACTGCATCTCCAAGAAACTCTTTGCGCTCGTTACATGCCGTCGAATCACGTAATTGTTCGTTGGCATATGATTTGTGGGTTAACGCTTCCCGCAATAATTCTGGAGAACTAAATATGTGCCCCAGACGGTGTTGCAACTCAACTATTGCCTTGTCATATTCTTCCCCATAATTCACGGCACCACTCCATCTATTTCAATTTTATAACACAACATTCAATATTACAAAAACATCAACGACCATGAACAAACTCTGAATAATATGCGAATATTACCGATAACACAACGCAATACTGAACAATTATCCGTTTCATTTTCCCTTGCTTAGTAATAAGCAGCAGCTATAATGTCGGGTTCATCAGAGATTTTCTTATCAAGCCTTTTCTAAAAAATCAAATACACACAACCGCTAATTCACACAACAGCATGATCGCTAATATGTATTTAAAAAAAAGGACACACAATATGGAACAACTTTCTGGAGTTTTTATCACATTTGAAGGGATAGAAGGATGTGGTAAAACAACGCAGATAGCACGCTTGGCTGAGTCGTTGCGGCAACAGCATCTACCTGTAGTAGTCACCAGAGAGCCTGGAGGATGTGCTATCTCAGACAAGATAAGGGCAATACTCTTAGACGCAGACAATAGCGCCATCACACCAGAAACCGAGTTATTACTTTATGCTGCGGCACGAGCTCAACACATCAGTGAAGTTATCAGACCAGCACTACAGCAGGGGAAAATCGTACTGTGCGATCGTTTTTGCGATGCTACCATCGCCTATCAGGGATGCGGGCGCAATTTGGACATAACTACAATAAAAGAACTCAACAACTACGCTTGCCAAAAAATAACTCCACAGTTAACTCTCGTTCTCGACATAGATGTAAACACTGGTTTAACCAGAGCACGCAGTCGCAACGCTAAAAGCCAGCTACAAAATGAAGACCGTTTTGAGGCGGAATCTCTCAATTTCCATCAACGGATAAGGGATGCATATTTAGATTTAAGCTATAAAGAACCTCAAAGAATTGCGGTCATTGATGCCAGTGGCAATCAAGATGATGTTCATAACCGTATATATGCAGCCGTCGTTCACAGCATATCAACAGCAAACAACTAAACCACAACCGAGTGTATACAATAATGAACTTTGCGCATATATTAGGGCACGACCACCAAAAAGAGCAACTTAAGCAGGCATGGAAATCACGCAGACTTGCTCACGCTTATCTGTTTACTGGAGCCGACGGTATAGGCAAAAAGCTGATGGCCGTAGCACTAAGCAAACTCATATTCTGCGATCAACACAGCGGATGTGGCACCTGCACCGCCTGTCGTCGTCTGGAACATAACAATCATCCCGATTTCTACCTATTGGAGCCGGATGGAACACAAATTAAGATTGACCAAGTACGACATGTACAGCAGGAACTCTCCCACCCACCCATAAGCGCACCGTTGCGAGTGTGTATAATTGACAACGCTGAACGGCTCAATGCCGCTGCCAGCAACGCACTGCTTAAAACACTGGAAGAACCACGTCCAAACACCCTTATAATCCTTATTTCTGCACACTATGAGCAACTTCTCGACACCATAAAATCACGATGTCAACAGTTGCCGTTTGCCAGGCTAAAGCAGCAGACTGTCGCCGACATCATTACAGCCCACAACCATAGTGATGACAATACAGAATGCAACAGCTTGCAGAAAAACAGCAATCAAGCCAACATCATAGCTGCACTGGCTGCAGGTAGCCTTAAAAAAGCATTGAGTAGCAATCAAGAATTTTTTTTTGAACAACGTTACAACACTTTAAATGCAATAAACACACTCAACCCCAACAGTGTGGTACCGATGCTGGAGCTGGCTGAAAAACTTGCCAACGATAAAGATCGACTGGAAGATCTAATTTGGATTTTACTGAGCTACTACCGAGATATTTTCCTTATCATCAATAGAGCATCACCGACCCTACTCACCAACATCGACATGCTACAACAGGTACAACATCAGGCTGCAAATGAAACACCGATATCCATCCAACACAAATTATCAGCGATTATAGAATGCCAATTTCAAATAACACGTAACGTAAACCCACAGTTAGCCATCGAAGTATTGTTGATAAGACTAACAAAACAACTCCAGGAGACTGTTAGCTTAACGAATCGTAAAACACAGATAAAGACTTTTTAGCGAATAAACACTAAACAGATTGCCTGCACGGGTGGAATAAGTTAAATTTAGAATTTGGAATAATTCTAAGAGCATAAATAGTAGGATAAAACTTTCTTCGTAAGCCAATTTCACAAAACAACCATACAAACGATGACATAATGACATCTGATAAAAAATGTACTGAAAAAATCGAAAATAACAGCGACCCCAGCGCCAACTTAAATGAATCTGACGATAAAACCTTAGCAACCATAAAGTTTCGTTGCGCTGGAAAACAATATGACTTTGACACTGCTAGCCTTGAATTAGCATTAAATGATGAAGTAGTGGTTGAAACCAACAAAGGTCGAGCCTTGGGCAAGGTGGTAAGAGCACCGCGCTTAGTCGAAAAAGAGCATCTGCCAGCTGAATTAAAACAAATACTCAGGCTGGCAACCGAAGCAGACCTGAATATGGCGCGCATCAGTGCTTCCAAAGAAGAGGAAGCCTATAGCTACTGCCTTGAACGCATCAATCAGCGTAAAATGGCAATGAAGTTAGTTAAAGCCGAATACCTTTTTGATGGGTCAAAAATTATTTTTTATTTCACCGCCGATGGCCGCGTAGACTTTCGCGAGTTGGTAAAAGATCTTGCCCAATACTTTCATACTCGCATAGAGATGCGTCAAATTGGTGTGCGGGATGAAGCTAAACTGTTAGGGGGTATAGGCATCTGCGGACGTGAGCTGTGTTGCAGCACATTTCTAACCGACTTCAACCCAGTATCGGTACGCATGGCCAAACAACAGGGTTTAGCTCTAAACCCAACTAAAATTTCCGGTCAATGTGGGCGACTATTATGTTGTCTTGGCTATGAATTTGACACCTACTGCAAGATGGCAAAACAACTGCCCAAGCAGGGGAGCAAACTGAATATTGACGGTAAGACAGTAGAGGTACTAGCCAGCCAAACCCTTGCCCAAACAGTAACTGTACGCTGTGAAGGTTCTGTAACCACTAATGTTCCCATCGATAAACTCAAAAAAGGGGAACTGCAGACAAAAGCAACCAGCAGTAAAACAATAAAAGCGCAGTTAGAGCAACACAGCGATAGCGATAAAAATAAAGAGAAAGCAAAAAGCTCTGATAAAGATAAGCGCAGTGGCAACAAAGGAGCAGGCAAAAACAAAAAAACAACAGAACGTCGCAATCAACAACCCAAACGACAACCTGTTGAAGGAGACACCAAAGCAGACAATAAAAATGCCGGGAAGGAACAACAGCCGAGCCGACGCCACCCTCGTCACAAAAAACAAACATGGAACAAACAACAGGGAAAACAAACTGGCAATAAACAGGCTGAGAACGCCAATAATCTACAACAGAAAAGTGGCAAACAGGAGTACGAGGGACAAACCAAAAGCGATGGCAATCGGCCGACAAAACGGAACAATCGACCTTCAAGACGTCCCAACAGCGACAACAATAAAACCGACAACCAAACAGCTAACACCCCGACAACCAATAATCAGGAAAAAAGCAGTCAACCAAAACCGGATAAACGCCGTAATCGCAACCGACGCAGACCCACGCGCAAACCATAGCAGGAGCTACAATGAACAACAATTTTTATATCACAACACCAATCTACTATGTAAATGACGTACCTCATATCGGACATGCCTACACAACTCTGGCATGCGATGTTCTGGCACGCTACAAAAAAGCCCGCGGCTATAATGTATTTTTCCTGACCGGCACCGATGAACATGGGCAAAAAGTTGAAAAATCTGCCCTAGCTAATGGCGAAAACCCAATCGAACTGGCAGATCGCGTCATGCAGCGTTTTGCCGCATTGTGGGACAAACTCAATATTAACAACACCGATTTTATCCGTACCACTCAGCAACGCCATAAAGATGGAGTACAAAAAATCTTCACCCAAATCGAGGCTAATGGCGATATATACCTCGGTTCTTATGAAGACTGGTATTGTACTCCGTGTGAAACTTTTTGGACAGAAACCAACCTGATTGACGGCTGCTGCCCAGATTGCGGACGCCCCACTGAGAAGCTCAAAGAGAAATCATATTTCTTTCGCATGAGCAAGTACCAGCAGCAACTTATTGACCACATTGAGAACCACCCCGACTTCATTCAGCCCCGTTCCCGCCGCAATGAAGTTTTAAACTTTGTGCGCGAAGGGTTGCGCGACCTTTCCATCTCACGCACCAGCTTTTCGTGGGGAATACCTGTACCTAACGATGAAAAACACGTCATCTACGTCTGGTTTGACGCTCTTAATAACTATATTACTGCCCTCGGCTATCCCGATGATAAAGATGGTAATTTCAAAAAATTCTGGCCAGCTAATGTTCACGTAATTGGCAAAGACATTTTACGCTTTCACGCTGTTTATTGGCCCACGTTTCTTATGGCTGCAGGGTTACCCTTACCAGAAAAAGTATTTGCCCACGGCTGGTGGACAGTTGAAGGCAAAAAAATGAGTAAAAGCCTACAGAACGTGGTAGAGCCAAACATGCTAGTGGACAAATACGGTATCGACCCTATCCGCTACTTTCTTCTGCGTGAAGTTCCTTTTGGTCTGGATGGTGATTTTTCCCACTCATCGCTCATCCATCGTATCAACTCAGATTTGGCCAACGATCTCGGCAATCTGATCAGTCGTTCCACTGCTATGGTCAACAAATACTTTGACGGAATCTTGCCAGAACAGTTTGCAGCAACTGAGTTTGATGATGTATTTATCTCTCAGTTTCCGGATAAAATTGCAATAATTGATCAGCAAATGAACAACTTGGCATTCAACAAAGCGCTTTTAAGTATCTGGGAACTTGTCCGCAGTGCTAATAAATATATTGACGATACTGCACCATGGGCCCTAGCAAAAGATGAAGATAAACGACAACATCTAGGTGGAGTCATGTATAATCTACTGGAGGCCGTACGCATAATCGGTTTACTTGTCTCACCATTTATGCCAGATACAGGTATGGCTATAATGGACATATTGGGTCAGGACAAGGACAATCTCTCCCTTGACGGTCAGGACCAATGGGGAAAATTGGTTGCTGGAGTTGTCATTGAAAAAGCCAAGCCCATGTTCCCCCGCATCGTTGAGGATTGAAGCTACACAATGAATCAACCAACACTTATTGATAGCCATGCGCATCTAGACGGTTCCAGATTTAATGAAGATTTAGATGAAGTTATACAACGGGCAAGCGCTGCCGGAGTGAACAAGATTATCACTGTGGGCTGTGATCTGGAAAGCTCCAGCGCCGGAGTTTGTCTGAGCAAACGCTACCCTGCCCTTTTTGCCACACTCGGTGTGCATCCACACGATGCGGTTCAACTGACACCAGACGTACTAGAACAATTTAGACAATTGGCACAGAATGAAAAAGTAGTTGCCATTGGTGAAATAGGTCTTGATTACTTTAGAAATCGCTGCCCGCATGACCAACAGCAACTAGCATTTCGGCAGCAAATTCAGTTAGCCAAACAACTCAAGCTGCCAATCATTGTGCATGACCGCGATGCTCACAGCGACGTATTACAAATCTTAAGTGAAGAGGATGCTGGACAGTTCGGGGGAGTTTTACACTGCTTCAGTGGCAATCTAGAGATGGCAAATCGCTGCATTGAGATGGGTTTTCACCTCTCATTTACCGGAACAATTACCTATCCAAAGAACGATAAGATCCGTGAGATCATCCGTAATATTCCCACCGGTTCTATAATGGTGGAGACTGATTGTCCATATCTGGCACCACAACAATGGCGTGGCAAACGCAATGAACCAGCTTATGTTGTCAAAACTGCTGAACAAATTGCCCAAATAAAGCAACTCAGCTTTAGCGATATAGCTCGTATAACCAGCGTAAATGCCAACAGATTATTTGGCCTTGGAGCGGTTAGTCAAGGGGGCAAGATTGCTTACCTTATCCGCAACTCTCTGTATCTGAATATAACTAATCGTTGCAGCAACCATTGCACTTTTTGTGCTAAACTTCGCGATTTCAACGTAAAGGGACATCATCTAAAATTAGATCATGAACCAGATTTTACCGAAGTAATTGCTGCCATAGGAGATCCAAGCCAATACGATGAAGTTGTTTTCTGTGGCTACGGTGAACCACTGTTGCGTTTGGAACTGGTTAAAGAGATAGCAGCATGGTTGAAACAACGTCAGGTAAAGGTGCGCATCAACACTGATGGTCAGGCTAACCTAGTATATGATCGGGACATAACACCTGAGTTAAGTGGTTTAATAGATGAAATATCTATCTCTCTAAATGCCCCCGACGCA
>NBLX01000073.1 GCA_002084705.1 Desulfobacteraceae bacterium 4572_35.1 | reverse complement strand
TGGAGAAAAGCGTTCCAGCGAGGCAGCTCAACAGGCGATCAGCAGTCCGTTGCTTGAGGATATAGATATTTCGGGAGCTAAGGGGGTTTTGGTTAACATCTCTGGTTCCAGCAATATGACTATGGAAGAGTTTGATGAAGCGTCACGAATTGTTCATGAAAAAGTACATGAAGATGCCAACATAATTGTCGGTTTGGTAATCAACGAGGAGCTTGAAGATCAGATAAAAATTACCGCCATTGCTACCGGTTTCGGTGATTCCTTTGAAAAGGATAAGCGTCATCTGCGTAACTTAAAAAGCGATGCGGCAAAGATGATTGGCTCTAAAGTCGACCTGGATGTACCTACGATTATCCGTAATCAGCAGCGTGAAGCGGCGCGTTCTATGCGGAAGCATGGTAACGAAGAGGATGAGTACGATATTCCAACTTTTTTGCGTAAGCGGATCGATTGATTTCACCCTGCGCAGCTAGTTATTCAGCCAGCGGTCTCCGTCCGCATAGCTGGATAAGTTGTACTGACAACAGTCAGGTATAACTCCCTCAGATCGGGGACCTTTGGGTCCCCGATTCTTTTTATGCTGGAAACACTCTGATAAATACCTTTGTCAGGGGCGTTTAAGCACAGCTACAGTTCTGAATAGATACCAACGATTTAATAGCAGGTGATATATGCCACATCGCTTACGTCAAAAACGGCAACAGCTTTTAGCCGATGAGGTTGGATGTAATCCAAAACCTTGGGGTGGACGTTTAAGTGTTGCCCTGGTGTATCCAAACACTTATTACAACGCCATGAGTAATCTCGGTTTTCAGGCGGTGTATCAATTGATACAGCAGCGGGATGATTGCCTGTGTGAACGGGTGTTTATGCCCGATCATGAGGAGATGGAAGTATATCGGAAAAGTGGGGCGTCATTGACCTCATTTGAATCGGAGCGCGAACTTGAATCCTTTGATGTGGTCGCCTTGTCTCTATCTTTTGAAAACGATTACATCAATATACCCACTTTGTTTGACCTGGCTAACATCCCGGTGTGGCGTAGCCAACGTGGCAACGAGAACCCCGTAATAATTGCAGGTGGTATCTGTGCCATGCTCAACCCTGAACCGATAGCTGACTTTATCGACCTTTTTGTCGTTGGTGAGGCAGAAGTGTTGTTGTCTCCTTTGTTGGAAACGTTACAGGAGAATGTTTCCCGCGAACAATTTTTGCTAAAAATGTCTCGTCAGAGTGGTTACTATGTTCCATCTTTATATACGATAAATTACGCTGATGATGGCACAATTAATGCGGTTGAGGCGCAAAGTCAGGCGTGTTTCCCGGTACAGCGTCAATGGCTTGAAGATCTGAATTCTAGCCGTTGTCAGAGTCTGATAAAAACGCCACATACAGCTTTTGGAACCATGGATTTAATAGAGGTGTCGCGGGGTTGTTCGCGGGGTTGTCGCTTCTGTGCTACGGGATTTACCTATTTGCCTCCACGGGAAAAAAATGCCTCCACGGTGATGGAGCAGTTACAGCCAATGCTTAACGCTGATAGTACTGCTGGGTTGGTGGGTGCGGCGGTGTCAGATTATTCCAATTTGGATGAGGTTACCCGTGAGGTTGTAGCTTGTGGTGCAGATGTTTCTGTGGCTAGTTTGCGTATCGATACCATGACTGGCGATCAAATTCAGATATTGAAACGTGGGGGGCAGAAAACATTGTCATTAGCTCCCGAAGCTGGAAGTCAGCGTCTGCGTGATTTAATTAATAAATGTCTGAGTGAAGAGCAAATCCTGAATGCGGTAAAAATTATAGCTGAAGAGGGGATTCTGAACCTGAAATTATATTTCCTGATCGGGTTGCCCACGGAGGATCTTGACGATATTAAAGAGCTTCTCGATTTGACCGATAAGATTCGTGAAGTTTGGTGTGAACAACAGCGCCAGTTCGGTCGCTTAGGGACAATAACCCTGTCGGTTAATCCGTTTATACCGAAACCGATGACTCCATTTCAATGGGTTGGAATGGCTCCGGCTACACAATTGAAGAAAACCATAGCTGTGTTGCGTAAGCAGATCAATCGGATGCCTAATACCCGGTTGCAGGTCGAGTCTATTCGCAGCGCACAGTTGCAGGCGGTTCTGGCACGCGGAGATCGAAAAATTGCCGCCATCCTGCCAGCGCTAAGTCATGGTGATAATTTAAAAGCAGCGTGCCGACAGCAGCAGCTTGATCCATCATTTTATGCAAATCGTCAGCGTGATCAGCATGAGGTGCTGCCGTGGGATGTTATAGACAGCGGTGTAGATCGTAGTTATCTGTGGAGCGAATATCAACGGGGATTGAAGGGGGCACTAACTAAGCCGTGTGCCCCCGGATGTAAACGCTGTGGGGTATGTAAATTGTTGCCAAATGGTTATGTTTAACTGTTGAGTGTGTGTTTGCGGACACGCATCGCCTGCGTGAGAGTCTAAAAGTAATAGGTTAAGTTGAGGGAAAACAGGAGAAATTATAGTGAAAAAATCTTTGGGAGCTAAGCCGATTGTATATCCAACCCCCGTTTTTCTGGTGGGTAGCTATGATGATGACGGTAAGGCAAATGTTATGGTTGCCGCTTGGGGTGGATTGTGCAGTTCTGAACCGCCTAGTGTAGCCGTTTCGATTCGGACAGGGCGGTATAGTTTTAATAACATAGTTGAACGCAAGGCAACGGGCAGAATTAGTGGATGCTCCAGCTTTGAGTGAGTGCCCGTTAGTATTGGAGTGTCGTTTGAGCGCTATGCACGATTTTGGCGCACATACACAGCTGGTGGGTGAGATTGTAGATGTCAAGGTGGATGAAAGTTGTCTCGACGACAGCGGTCAACCTGATATCCGCAAGGTTGATCCGCTGCTGTTTGCCCCGGGAAATCGTGCCTACTTTGGTGTAGGTGATTTCATTGGTAAGGCATTTTCCATTGGTAAACAGGTCAGCTGATAAATAAGGGCAGTTGCCGCCTAAATTAACAGCATGGTGCCGGTGCAATTATTATTGCCATCATCGCCATCGCCATTTTCAACTGCACCAATTATAAAGGCTTGGTCTCCCGCCCCTTTCAACTCGGCTAGTAATAGATCAACTCGCTCTGGTGCTACGGCAATGAGTAACCCCCCCGATGTCTGCGGGTCGCAAAGCAAGTCAATGTTTTGCTCCGGTTGATCTTCCGCGCCGCTGACGCGTTTAATGTAGTGCCGGTGGTTGCGGAAGCGTCCCTCAGGTACTAGCCCATTTTCAGCCATATCAACGGCGTGTGGGTAGGCCGGTAGGCTGTCGGCGTGGATAACTAGATGTTTTTTGCTGGCCTCTGCCATCTCCAGAGCGTGCCCGATGAGTCCAAAGCCGGTGATGTCAGTGCATGCAGAAACGCCAACGCGCTGCATCGCTTCAGAAGCGTAACGATTTAAACGTGCCATGCCGTCAAGAGCGGTTTCAATCTGAGCTTCATTCAACACTTTGGCTTTAAGCCCCGTGGTGAGTAAGCCTGTCCCCAGCGGTTTAGTTAATACCAACAGGTCACCATTCTGGCAGCCCAACGTCGTTATCAGTTTGTCAGGATGAGCTGTTCCGGTGATGGATAAACCATACTTAGGTTCCTCATCTTCAATAGAGTGCCCTCCCACCACCGTTGCTCCGGCTTCGTGTACTTTGTCAGCTCCACCCGAGAGGATTTTGGTTAGAATGTCGATATCAAGACAATTGGGAAAGGCGACAATATTCATGGCGGTGATCGGTTTGCCCCCCATGGCAAATACATCAGATAAAGCGTTAGCCGCAGCGATGGCTCCAAATAGATATGGATCATCGACAACTGGGGTGAAGAAGTCAACTGATTGCAGTATCACAAGGTCGGGAGTTAGTTGGTAAATACCGGCATCGGCACAGGGGATATTGCTCGATAGCAGGTTCGGATCATCTTTTTGTGGCAGCTGACACAGTACCTGTGCCAAGGTCTCGGGACCCAGCTTCGCCGCTCAGCCTGCGCTGTGTGCCAGTTGGGTTAAGGCAATTTGTTCAGTGGTCATTTGTCCCCTCTATTATGAAAATTTGACATTCAGCATGCTCATCTGGAGAGGTACTGAATAGTTGTAGTCGTTATATTTTATCAATCTCAGGCAGTTTCCATGCCTGACGGGCGTCACCCTGACGCACGGTGTATTTGAGGTTGTCAAAATACTCCAGAATTGCCTGCACTGGTTTGCGTGCGCTGCCAATCAGATCACGGTATTGAGCCAAGGTGAGAGATTCTTCGTTACCAAAATGGTTTATCAGTTGGTGCAGAGCTTTGGTGTAGCTGTCACGATGGAAAAAAGTATCCATATTAAGTTTAACCAGCACCCCGTTAAAGAACAGGTAGCCGAGGCAATCCTCCAGTTGGTCAGCGTCGATGTTCAAAGGATCGAGCATGTCACGACGCCCCTTGGCATTTACTCCGGCCTGTCGATATGCCGCTTCGATCTTATCCAGTAGCAGTTGTTGCTCAGCAGATGGTTGCGGGATAAAGCCACCGATTTGCACCCACTCTCCGGCACGTTGTAAGTCAGCATTGACCAGTAATTGGTCAAAAGCTTTGCCAGATAACCGTTTGGATAAGCGTGCCTTGAGGGTTGCGTGGGGGATCCCCGGCAGTAGCGGGTTGTCGTGGTGAAACTGTTCAACCGCGGTAACAAGATTCTGTTTGAAGGCGCGGGCCAAAGCAGTTGGCAGCCACTGGTCGGCTATTAATGTTACTTGTTTTCCGTCAGCCATTTTTTTTAATAATGCAGTTATTTTGTCGCGTCCCATCCCAGAGAGTTGTTCTAAATCTTTAACCTTTGCACACTGCAATTCGGTGAGCTTCTGCAGCAAAAAAGAGCCTTCTCCCGATTCCAGTTCCTTGATTTGTTGCATCACTTCCGTGCGAAAGCGTTTATGCTTTTGTGGTGCAGCGTCGATTATAATTCCGCCACCGATGGTATGCATCGGGGAGTATGAGCGGATAATGAAGCGATCCTGGCGGTGGGCAACCAGAGGTCGGTCGAGATGAATTTGAACCAGAGCTGTTTCGCCAGGCTCCAACTGATCACGGTCGAGCAAGGCGATTAATCCAACAACGCGGGCGGTGCCGAGATAAAAATGGACTGGGTCGCGAAACTTCAGGCTGCGCGGGGAATCGTCTAGCAGGGTTAGGCGGGCGTCGACGCGGCTGGTTTGTTCAAATATCCCCGGCGTGGCGACAACACTGCCGCGCTGAATGGTGCTGCGTTCCAAACCGGCAAGGTTAAGGGCAACACGTTGACCGCACAGTGCAACTTCCTCTTTTTTGCCATGAATCTGGATGTCGCGTATCCGTACCTTTTCTCCTGGTGGTAGTATCTCGACGCTGTCACCTACATGGGCGCTGCCGGTCAGGAGGGTGCCGGTTACTACGGTGCCAAAGCCGGCCATGGTAAAGTGACGGTCGATGGGGAGGCGCATGGGGCCGTCAGAGTCGCGTTGTGGAATCTGCTCAGATGCGCTGACAATGGTATCAATAAGCTCACTGATCCCGAGACCACTTATGGATGAAACTCGGCAGAAGGGGGCGTTTTTGAGAAAGGTTCCACTAACCTCTTCACGAATCTCCTCTTCTACGATATCAAGCCACTCCTCTTCGGCCAGATCGACTTTGGTGAGTACCACTATTCCGCGTGGTATCTGGAGCAGGTTCAAAATGTGCAGGTGCTCATGGGTTTGGGGCATAACCCCTTCCATGCAATCCACCACCAGCAGCACCAGGTCGATGCCGCCGACTCCGGCTAACATATTGTTGATAAATTTTTCATGACCGGGAACGTCGATAACTCCGGCCTGGTCGCCATTGGGTAGTGGAAAAGATGCAAAGCCGAGGTCGATGGAGATGCCCCGCTGTTGCTCCTCTTTTAAACGGTCGGTTTTTGCTCCTGTCAGAGCTTGAATCAAAGCTGTCTTGCCGTGATCTACATGACCGGCGGTGCCAATAATTATGTTTTTGGGTTGACTCATTTGTCTCTCGGTGCCTGTTTGTCAGAGCTAATAATTTGCTGTAGTGAGTGCGCTACAATTTTTTCCTGATATGGAAAAATGGTACGTAAATTTATCACCAGTTGATTGTCCTGAATGCGCGCAACTACAGGGTGCTCTCCCTTGCGCAGCTTGGCGGCGAGTTTTTCAGCACTGATATTTGTCGCCTTCAGCGACAGGGCGACACCGGGTAGATCAGTAGTCGGCAGGGCTCCACCGCCAACGCAGGAGTTTTCGCGAATCATTTTCAGCTCACAGCCATCATCAAGCTGAGTTTTTAGTTCCTGCATGAAAGTAATGGTGCGTTGTTCAAGCTCAGCGCTGCCCATGTTGAGCATCCGTAATAGTGGAATTTCAACAATTGCCTGTTGTTGGTCAAGGTAGTGGCGCAGGGTAGTTTCCAGTGCTGCCAGGGTTAGTTTGTCGATGCGCAAAGCCCGCGCCAACGGGTGATGACGAATTTTATCAACAGCCCATTTTTTGCCGACAATGATTCCAGCCTGAGGCCCGCCGAGCAGTTTATCGCCACTGAATGTAAGGATGTCGATGCCGGCATCCACCCCCTCCTTTACTGTTGGTTCTTTGGGGAGCCCGAATGGAGACAGGTCGAATAACATGCCGCTGCCAAGATCTTCCATCACTGGTATTTTGTGCTCACGACCGAGTTCAACCATCTGTGCTGCAGTTACCGATTCACTGAACCCTATTATGCGGTAGTTGCTGGTGTGAACTTTAAGTAACAGACCGGTATTATCATTGAGTGCCTGTTGGTAGTCACGCAAGTGAGTCTTATTGGTGGTGCCCACTTCACGTAAAATTACTCCGCCAGCTTCCATTACGTCGGGAACTCTAAATGCGCCACCGATCTCCACCAGTTCACCACGCGATACCACAGCTTCTTTTCCACGGGCCAGGGCAGCAAGAGCAAGGAGGACTGCACCTGCATTGTTGTTTACTACTGCCGCAGCTTCTGCCCCTGTCAATCGACATAGTAGCTCATCGACATGGCTGTAGCGATGTCCACGTTTGCCGCTGGTTAAATCTAGTTCAAGGTTTGAGTACCCTCTGGCCGCCTCGTCTATGGCTTGTATGGCAGCTTCACTTAGGGGGGCGCGACCAAGGTTGGTATGAAGAAGGGTGCCCGTGGCGTTTATGATCCTTCGCAGCGAAGGTTGTTGCTTTTGCTGTAAAAAGTTAATTGCACAGCTGGAAATTGCTGCTAGGTTAATTGCCGGAAGTTGCCCGGTTTCATGCCGTAGTATCTGTTGTCGCCAGAGATCAACAGCTTCTTGTGCCGCTTCTACCACCAGACAATGGGGGGCCGCAGTTTTTGCTAATAGCGGGTGATTAAGTACTTTGTCGATGGAAGGTAATTGTTTAAGTAATTCACTGGTTTCAACCATAGGTATACCGTAATATTAGGATGGTAAAGTGGAATTCTGCCAGTGCTTTAATCGACTTTCATGAAATGGATGCTAAGACTGGCAGTAAAGTTGCAAGGTTGCCATGTAGTGTAGCATATCATTGTGAATGGCAACAAGACTCATAGTGAGGAATAAAAAGAGGGTGGATAGACAAATTGCTGCTGAGCTGTTAATAAAAGGACAATAGATTAATTAACAAGACTGTGCTAGGTTGACATGCTGCTTAAATGGAACGGAAAATTATCAACTGTTGTTTGTGCTGTTGCTGTGTAATATGGCTGTTAATTATATTCCGATTGGTTTAATGACATGTCTAAAGATAATCTGATTGCTAGTGACCAACAGGTTTTGCGTACTTTGTGCGATGATTTGATGGGGCTGGTTGGTAAACAATTTTTTTCCGCTCTCATGACCAAGTTGGCACATCTTGCCGGTGCAGATTATGCCTTTATAGGACAATTCCTCCCTGGAAACCATGAAATTGTACGTACTGTAGCCGTCTATGCAGATGGTAAAAATATTGAAAACCTTGATTTCCCCATAAAAAATACACCCTGTGATGTCGTAGTAAAAGAGGGGTTTAAGCATTATCCTCACGGCGTTATTGAGCTGTTTCCGCTGGATCATCTGGCTATAGAGATGAAAGTGGACAGTTATGTAGGAATCCCTCTTGTAAACTCGAATGGGGTAGTGATTGGGCCGTTGGCGGTATTCAGTCGTAACCCGCTGCATAATCAAGATATGTTAGAAACTGTCTTGCACATGGTTGCCCTGCGAGCCTCGGCTGAGATGGAGCGCCTGGCTGGCGAGGCCCGTCGTCAGGAAGAGTTGTATTTTCTGCAGAGTTTACTGGATGCCATCCCCAATCCTGTTTTCTACAAAGACGTAACTGGGAAATATTTAGGTTGTAACAAAAGCTATGAAACGTTGTCGGGTATTTCCAGAGACAATCTGGTAGATCGTAATGCCAACGAATTAATTCCAAAAGAGCGTGCCGCCGCAGCCATAGTGGAAGATGAAAAGGTGTTTGCCACTAAAAAGGCTACTACTTATGCCAGTGAAGTTGTGTGTGCTGATGGAACTTCTTTAAATGTGTTGTATAACAAGGCGCCGTTTTTTGATAGTAGTGGTGAAATTGGTGGTTTGGTCGGTACCATCCAGGATGTAACATCTCTCAAAGAGATGGAATCTGCTATACAGGGGTTGATAGAGAGTACTGTTGGTTATACTGGTGCCGAATGTTATCACCGTATTGCCTCGGCGTTGTGTCATTGGTTTGATGCCGATTGTGCCATAGTTGCTCAATTGCTTGGTGATGGTACGCTGTCTCTGTTGGCAAAAGTAAAAGATGGTGTGCTTATAACCCGAGAACCTCTTTGTATGAAAGGAACTCCGTGCGAAAAAGTTATAACCGATGGTGCTTGTCTGTTTGAGGATGGCTTGCAGGAACATTTTCCTGACAATGCTTTGGTTAATGAATTAGAGGCTCAGGGTTATGCCGGTATGCCGGTGCACAGTCATACCGGTGAAATAATTGGTGTACTAAGTGTACTTTCACGACAACCGATAAAAAGGATGGAGCGGGCTGAGGATGTGCTTACTATAATGGCTTCACGGGTAAGTGCCGAGCTTGAACGTGAACAATCTGAGCAGCGGTTACGCGAGAACGAGACACATCTTGAGTTTTTGGCCTACCATGATGTGTTGACGGAATTGCCTAACCGCCAGCTTTTTCGCGATCGCTTGCAACACGCCATCTCACGAGCCAGTCTGTCTGGGAGCCAAGTGGCGGTATTATTTCTTGATTTGGATCGTTTTAAAAAAATCAATGACTCCCTTGGGCATGAGTTGGGTGATCAACTGCTGTGTGAGGTTGCAAATCGCCTTAAACGTTGTGCTGGTGATGTTGATACCGTGGCTCGCCTCAGTGGCGATGAGTTTGCCATTATTGTTGATCATGTAGTTGGTGTCGAAAATGTTATTGTTATTGTCGAACAAATACGTAAGGCGTTGAGCGATGTTATAACAATTGAGGATTATAAGTTATTTGTTACGGCCAGTATCGGCGTCAGCTTGTATCCGCGTGATGGGGAGACGGTGGTAGCTTTGCTCAAAGGGGCAGATGCTGCCATGTTTGAAGCTAAGGATCTAGGGCGGGACAACTATCGTTTTTACACGGCTGGTCTCAATGAGCGCGCTGGCGAGTTGTTGATGCTGGAAAGTGCCCTGCGTGAAGCGGTAGAGCTTAATCGGCTAGTGGTTTATTATCAGCCACAAGTGGATATGATCAATAACACTGTGGTTGGTTTAGAGGCTTTAGTGCGCTGGATTCATCCCGAACAAGGGATAATCTCCCCAGCTGATTTTATCCCTTTGGCAGAAGAAACCGGGCTGATAGTGCCGCTTGGTGAATGGGTGTTGCATCAAGCGTGTGTTCAGGGGCGTGAATGGCAGCGTAACGGCTACCCCAAACTCAACATTTCGGTCAACATGTCAGCGCGTCAGTTCGGGCAGAAAAATATTGTCGATGTGGTGAAAAATATATTGGAAAAAACAGGGTTCTCCGCCGAATATCTTGATCTTGAAATCACTGAAAGTGTGTTGATGAACGATGTTGACGGGGCAATTGATACCATGAGTAAGCTGCAACAATTGGGTGTGCGCCTGTCTATTGATGATTTTGGCACAGGTTTCTCATCTTTGGCATATTTGAAACGTTTTCCCATTGATACTTTGAAAATAGATCAATCTTTTGTGCGGGATATTGTTAGTAATTCTAATGATGCCGCTATTGCTACCACCATTGTTGATCTTGCGCGTAATATGAACCTCGGTGTAATTGCCGAGGGTGTTGAACATGAAGAACAGCGTGATTACCTTCAATCTCATGGTTGTCGTTTGGGGCAGGGCTATCTGTTTAGCAAACCGTTGCCCCCGGATGCTATCGAGAAAAAACTCAAACGCGCAATATCTTGATATTGCAGGAAATTATTGAAGCTTACCGCCAGCTGCTCACCCAGATAGATAGCTGGTTTGATCAATGCTTAGTTGCTGAGCCACAACAGATAATTTGTTCCAGGGGGTGCAGCGGTTGCTGCCGAGGCTTGTTCGATATAACCCTCCTTGACGCCTACTTACTCCAGGTTGGTTTTCGGCAACTAAATTCACAGCAGCGCACCCAAGTGATGATACGTGTGCGTAGCCGCTTAGATACGTTGCAACAGCAATGGCCAGAGTTCCAATTTCCCTACATCCTTAACAACTTACCTCACCAACAATGGCTGGAGATGCCGGAAAATGATCTGACGCCATGCCCCCTTCTGGATGATAATGGACTGTGCCT